>JBEKYH010000040.1:0-17688 GCA_049511115.1 Tepidisphaeraceae bacterium
TGCCAGACTCGAATGACCTGTGTCGCGACACAGGTTGTCTTGATTCTGCTTGTATTTCTTTCTGACCTTGAAATGTTCGTGCCTTGTCATCCGCGACTAAGGATTTCCTGCCGAAATGGCTTGACGTACTCCAAAGAATTAAGGGGATATGAAAGGCGGCTTCTCTTCATTATTTTTTGCTATTGGGAGCTCGCTCGGTTACAGTTTGGGACGAGACGCTACAGCGAAAATTCGGTTGATTGCGGCTAAGGCTCGGCACATCAAGGGTATGCGTTGTCTATTGGTCGCCTGCTTGCTGTCGCGCGCTGAAGTGGCGCTGCGAGAATATCGCGTTTTTTTGGGGATTGGGAAATGCGAAATCGCAAAAAATATCGGGGGCGGGCCAAATCACGCGTTATTCGAGCCTTCGAGAAAAATCCTCCTATGGAGGCGCTTGAGCAGCGCATTCTGCTGTCAGCGTTTCAGACGTTGCTGCCGCCGGGATTGACCACGGGGGCGCTGACTCAACATGGCCAGGGAGCCATGAGCTTCAAGTTTTCTGTCGACAACGCCACGCCCGGCGAACTTACTCAATTCACCACGGTCGCAGGCGCAGGAAATACTCAAGATAATGAAACGACCATTCAATTGTTCGACTCTAATGGCAACTCGCTTGCCTTCGCCGGCACGGGATCACCAAATGAGAGCATCAGCTACGCACTCCAATCCGGCCAAGTATACACGGTGTCGTTCCTGGACTCGATCATCAACGCCAGCGGAACCTCTCAGCTCACCTACAACATTAATACGGGTCCGCAGGCGATGGCCGACACGGTGGCGATTAATCCGGCAACCGGCACAGCGACGCTGACGGCCGACGCCGCGCCAGATGCCTTCGTCGGGGCGGGCGATGTGCGCTACTTCCCCATCAGCTTCCTCGACGGCGGGTCCAGCGGGACCGTGGCGATCACCGCGGCAGCGCCGGACACCTCAGTTGACGCGACACTCTTTGACCTCGTTAATGGTTCCTATCAGCAGATCGCCAACGGGACGGGACTGCCGACGCTTCCGGTTACGCCGCCGGCCGGGCAAAACCTCACCGATGGGACCTATCTTCTGGCCGTCAGCCCGTTGAATTACACGGCCCCGCCGCAAGCGTTCACGATCACGGCGTCCGCCTCATCATTGCTGGTGCCGGCCACAATCAACCCGAGTGCTGTCACTGCTACCTTGCAGGAAAGTCTCCAAGTACCCGTCACAGGCCCACTCACAACCCAGAATGTTCTGGAATTCGCGCCGGAGGTATACGTTTTCACTGCCCCGGTCTCTGGTCCGCTGTCGGTGACTTCGTATAGCGAGCAATATGCCATCTACGGCCCCGGCGGATCAACCCTGCTGCAAGTCAGTAGCGGCGGGAGCACTACGACGCTCAATGTGACAGCCGGTACGACTTATTATGTGGCGACTGTACCCAACGGCATAGACGGCGAATTAGATCTTTCCCAGGCCTACACACCGACCTTCATCGCCATTGGATCCTCGGCCGGCGAACAAACCGGGCTGGGGACGATCCCTTCCACTTTTAGCCTCACGCCGGCGTCCGGATCAGCCTTCATTGTCCTGCAACTAACCCCAAACGGAGGCTCGACTTTGACCCCCGAGCTTCAGGTTGGGGGACCGAACTTCGGCGATCAAATTAACGTGAATACCTATACGGCAACTGGCCCGGGAAAGCCTTTGACGGTCGTGCTTCCCACGGATACTGGTCCGTACACCGTGCTTACGACCAGCACGGGTGGCACGGGAACCCAAACTCTTCAATACCAGGCCATCACGCCGCCAGCGACGATACCGATCGATCAGCTCCCTACCGAGACGATTGGCGTCAATAGCGGAGGATTTACGACCACGGCCCAACCCGCGACACTGGGCGCCCCGGTCGGGGCACAGTTCTACGAGTTCGGACAGCAAGGCGTCACTACGCCCTCTTCCCTTACCGAGACCAGTAGCGGAGCGACGGCTGTGCTTTTGCATTATGTACAGAACGGCAGCGTCCTGCAGTTGGCGGATTCGGCCTCACCTTACGGCGGGAATTCAGCAAGCGTATCCGACGTACTGGCCAACAATACGTTGCAAGCGGTGGTGGCGCTGCCGGTCGGGTTTTCCAGCGCGGGAACCGTCGAAGTGTCCGTGGCCGGCCCGGCGCCGGCGCCGGCGGGCGTTGAAATGATCCCAAGTTCCAAAACCGTACTTAAAAACCTCCAGTTCGTCACCGAGTATTTTGACGATTTGACGATCAACAACGCGCAACTGACATCCGATTCGCAGGTGCAATACTATTCTACGCAATTGCCATACAACCTGACGGATGCGGCCGACTATGTGACGTTCACCCCGGTCGCCAGCGCTACGCTGGCGGCAACGGTCTCGGTTTACGAGTACAGCGCCGGGACGTCCACCCTGCTGGCCAGCGGGACCAACGCGCCGGGACAGCCGTTGTCGCTGATCATCCCCGTCGTCCCCACCGAAACGCTGAGTTTTCTCGTGCAGGCAATGAGCGGCGCGGCGGTTGCCGACGGGAAATACAACCTGGCGTTGGAAGTGGACACAACCAATCCGAATTCTTTCCTGGTGACCCAGACCAGCTTTTATCCCTACACCAGCAACCAGACCAGCGGAAATAACTATCTGCCTAACGGCCTGACAATCACCTCGATCCCATTCGGGTCAGCATCCGGGGTTGCCGGGGATTTTACCAGCAGCGTTGGTTACAGTTCCAACGGCACCGGTTCGATCCAGATGTTCAAGTTCTCGCCCCTGCAAGGCGTGCCGTTTGAAGTCTACACCACTGACACCGATGCCTCGGTCAACACCGATATCAACCTTTATTACCTGAACAGCAGCAACGTCTACACGGCGCTGGGCACGGGTTTAAGCCAGGACTATTACCCGGCGGACCGGTCGCAGGTGGACGCAAAGTTAATCGTGAACAACACGGATTTTGTTGCCAGCCAGACCGATAACGCGACGACATTCTATGTAGTGGTGATGAACGAACAGGGAACTCAGGGTCGTTATCAAATCTACGCGACGGTACCGCCGGCGCCGGCATCCGAGGGACCGGGAAATGAGCAGGACGCCGCGGATTTTGTGACTGGGGTGGACGATATAGTAGGCGAGAGCGCCAATCTTGAGGCGAGCGCCGCCGTCGTGAGCAACAATGAGGTGTTGTCACTTCTGACTCCCGACGACATCGCTTCAGGCGCGGCCGCCACTCTCGACATTACTGGAGGCACCAACGGCGAATCCATCACGGTCAAGTTAACGGATACGTTAGTGTTTGATGGGATACACGAAACGATTACCCTTGCCACTTTAACGGGAACCTATAGCAGCTCCAATGGCCTGACGCTCAACGTGCCGTCCGGCATTTTAGGCCCCAGCGCGACAATTGGCGTTGAGGTTTCCTCCCCCACGTTTCCGTCGAGCGACCTGTTTTTGAACTTCGTGTTCCAGGGGGCGGCCGCGTCGGGGCCGGTGCCTCCGGGCACCATTACTAACATCAACGGAGGATTCAATTCGGCCTTCTCCCGGCTCGACCCTTCCCCACAGGGGATATTCCCGGACAACATCAGCTACCTATTCGAGTCCCCGACAAGCGGTACGCTCAAGGAGGAAGTGCTGAGCGTTGGGGTTACCGGGACCGTGGCCATTGACGTCTCCGCCTCGACCGGTTTGAGCAATATCGCCGTCGGCCTGTACTATTGCAGCGGGGCGCCGACGAACGAAAGCCTTCCCCCCTATTCCGAGGCCTATCTTGTTGATTACACAAACAACGGCAACGGCAATGGGAATTATACGATTAGCGACGACGTGGATGCCGGGACGTTTATCGTCGTGGTGTCCGGGACGGCCGCTTACGGCAGTTCTCTCTCGATCAGCGGCAGTGTGCCGGCGTACAACGCGATTCAGGTGACGCCTGAGCCTTCGACCGGCACGACCGGTGTAACCGAACAGGTGATCGATTCCAGCGGCTTCCCGACGGGCTACGTTCAGGGAACCTACGGGTTTCCTAACGGCGAGTTTGACACTCAATTCTACGAAGCGACGATCCCTCCCAACGGGAACGGCCAACCTGTTTCCCTGACCATCATTGACAACGAAGACGGCGCCGCCAGTGAGCCATCGCCCGACGGCGAGGGACAGATCAGCGCGACGATCTGGAGCGATGTCAACGGGACGTTCACGCAAGTGGGCGCGGGCACGATACTCGTCAACGACGCCGCCAGCCCAGCCGTTTATCAGGGCACGCTGACGGCCACCGACACGCCCACTTCCGGAACCGAATACTTTTTCGGCATCGACTTCAATGGATATTCGGGGAACGCGCATATCTCCATCAATACGCCTGTTTTCACCTCGGGCACACCCGATCTGGACGTCAACCAAATCCAATTGTCCCCTGCCAACGGCCAGACAATGGTCGTAACCACCATAAGCGATCATTCTCTGGCCCCATCGCCGGTCGCCATGGCGGAACTTTCGTTCACGAATATCTCGACGCCTGACGTGTTCGGGATAGAACCCCTTGGGCCCTACGGGAGTTATCAGATCACTCAACTCTGGACGCCCGACAAGCCAAGCGATACGGTCACTTTCACCGCCGATCCGAATGATCAAATAAAAGAACTGACCAAGGCCAACAACGTGCTATCCGTTGCGTTATCAACAGTCGATAACAGCCTGCCGGCCATCACGATCGCGCTGGCGGACACGAAAATGACCGGGGAAAGTTCGGCCGGCCCGACCACGGGTGGTGGAACCTGGGGCCGCTATATTTCCGGGGTGAGCGGCCAGTCGACCAACGTTCTGGTCAACGCCACCCAATCCAGCGGCGACATCTACCAGGTTACCGTGGGGGGTTTGGACTATACATATGCCCCCAATAGTGTCGGCGGAGTCTTCACCGGCAACCAGACCTACAGCACCACGGGATCGAACACGAGCGAATCCGAGAAGCTGCCGATTGATTTTGGTTCGCTGTATCCGACCTCATCATCGATCCCCAATCAGATTCAGTTCCAGGTGCTTGACCGGTACGGCCTGCGAAGCCCGCTCGGCACACAAACCGTCGATGTCGTTCCCACTCCGCGGTTTTTTACGGGCACCTATCCCCCGCCTCCGGGGACAACCGGCAGCAACGGAGAGATCACCTTCAGCGCTGCCACCCATACGTTCAGCTTCGCTTTCGAGGACGATCTGGTCAACGAGTCGGACACCGTCAACAGCCTGCTCGGCACCACCGTCCCCGTTCTGGGCGACAAGCAGAACGCGTTTCTGGTGCGGCTGTACGGTTCGGGCACTGCGGGGCTCAACCCCGGCTCGCAGGGCGCGACGATAAATCTGCCGCTCAGCGGCGAGGTCTCTCTCGAAGTCGTCAACAACAACGTATTCGACGAGACATACACCGGCAGCGCCAACCTCGGCAACGGCGTCACCTTCCACAGCAACATGGTGTTGAACGGCCGCACGCTTGAGCCGGGAACTGCCACCGTCAGCCTTGATCTGAGCAACCTGAGTGTCTTCAACTACGAGACGCCGCTCATCCCGCTGTTCGCGTACGGAATCCCGGGAATTGCGGCTATCGAAGCCGGGTTCAAGTTCGGCATCAACGCCGGTCTCAGTGCCGGGGCGACCCTTGGCCTTAACCCGGCGTTCCTCACCAACCCGTCGCCGAGCACCCTGGACCTGGGCATCGCGTCCCCCACCTATATCGAGCCGAGCGTGGAGGGCACCGCATCAGTCGTGGGCGAGGTGAGTATTTTGGGATTCGACATCGCCGACATCACTGGAACCGTCGGACTCAAGTTGAACATCATCATCGGCCTGGACAACAGCAATCCCGCCGCCGTGTTCCCGCCCGCCGATTTGCTGGGCGACCAGAGTCCCGGCGACCTCGGTGTCGCCGTCTCCGCCGACATCACGATCGGCCTGAGCGCCTCGGTCATCATCATCGGCAACATTTTCAGCTTCAACGACACGATACCGCTGGGGCTGCTCGTCGACGACGTGAACGACGGGATATTTCTGACCGATCCTCCAACAACGTCGGGCGGCCTTAACAACTTCATACCGCCCGGTTCGGGGGCTTCGTCGGCAGACGCGGTGGCGGAGTTTGATGAGGCGCTGACCGACCCGGCCGCGCTGATTTCGCAGCTTATTCCGCTTGCCGCGGGCAACGAAGTCGAGACCACCACCTCGGGCACTTCCCTCGTCGGGGCTTACCCGATCGATCCCACGCCGCAGATCGTCATTAACAACACTTCGGCCTCCGACACCGCGCTTTCGGTCCAGACCATTAACGCGGGGACACCGAGCTCGCCCCTGGCCAACCTGGAGGTCTCCACGCGGACCAACGGGACCTGGTCGGCGCCTACGCTCCTGTCCGAAGCCAACGATGTATCCAAGCCGACGCTGGCACTGACCAACGGCAGCCCCGGCAACTCCGCCGCGGTGGTCGTGTATAGCGCCGACAGTGCGGCCGGCTCGCCCGCCGGACAGACCGTCAACCAGCGCCTCGACGACGAGGACATTCGCTTCCGCTACTTCAACGGAACCACCTGGGGACCAGAGCAAGTGGTCAGCACCGCCAACGATGAGCAGGATCCGAGCGTCGCCTTCAACTCAGGCGGAACCGGCGTGCTGGCCTGGGTTCAAAACTCCGACACTGCGCCGGTTAACAGCAGCGGCGATTTCGATACTGCCTCCAACCAGATCGACGCCAGCATCTGGCTCCCCGCAACCGATACCTGGTCAACCCCATTGGCCGTCACGTCCACCAACGGCGTGGCCAACACCGACCCGGCCACGTTCGTCGACAGCTCCGGCAACCGCTACGTCGTCTGGGTGCAAGGCGCCGCCGCCGGCAACGAGTTGGCCTACAGCATGTACACCGGCTCAAGTTGGACGGCGCCCAAGCCGCTGCCCGTCCTCGGCTTGCCGGCGGGCCAATTCAACAGCGTCGCCATTGGCGCCGACACTGCCGGCCGTATCGACGTTCTATTCACTTATGGCGTTTCCAACAGCGATGGCACGTTTACATCGACGCTTTACAACCGCCCGACCACCCTCGCCGGCTTTACCAGCCCGGCCACCGTCGAGCAGGTGTCGAGCGGGGCGAACTACTCCGACCTCCAGGTCACCAATGCCGCCAATGGAACGCTGGTCGCCTACTGGGAACAGTCCGATGGCGTGAACAACCAGATATTCAGTTCGACGCTCTCTTACGTTGGCTCAGCCGATACCCCCTGGACGACCCCGAATCAGTTGACCGATGATCCCAATGTCGCCATGGAACCGTCCCTCGCTGTTGACGGCAATGGCCTGCTTCAAGTCCTCTACGACAACGATCTGCCCTACAACGGCATTTCCAATGGCAGCCCGACGGACCCATCCGTCGGCGCCCCTCTCGCAGCCGGCGTTGCGTCCAGCAGCGTGCAGGCGTTGCCGCAGTTTTCGTTTACCAGCGGCCTCGCTTTCGCCAACTACACGACTGCGGCGCCGGCCGGAACGACCGTCACCGGCATTGCGACCATTACCAATCGCGGTTTCGCGACGGCTCCGGTCACGATCAGTGCGTATAGCGGCCTGCCCGCGACCGGTACGCTCGTCTCTTCGCAGACCGTCACCTTGGCCCCCGGCACGACCTTCAACATCTCCCAGTTATTCACTGTCGCCGCCGGCGACGCGACGTACTCCATCCAATTGACCACCCCGGGCGCACAGGCGTTCGATACGACTGAGAACCTTTCCACGGCGACCCTGAACGGGCTGGCAGACCTGAGCGCCGTCTCCCTTACGCCGTCGGATCCCAATCCTCAGCCGGGCGAAGCAATCACACTCACGGCCAACATTCAGAACCTGAGCACGATCGCCGTCGGCGCATTTACCGTCACGCTGTACAGCGGTGATCCGCTCGCTCCGCAGTTCCCCGTGACGGTGCTGGCGAACCAGCAGGTCACGGGCATGTCCGGCTTGCAGGACCTGATGCTGAACTTCCCGGTAACGCTTCCAAGCGGGGCCGGCGATGACGTTTACACGGTCGTAGTCGACTCCGGCGCTCTCATCACTGAGAGCACCAGGGGAAACAACGAAGCTCGGTATGAAGTGGATTTCCAGGCCGATCCGGCCATCTATCCGACAACCGGCGTCGGTCCGGCCGTGACGGCTACCCTGCTGAACTCCAGCGGCCCGGATAACGTTGAGGTTGTCGTTGACGTGGCTAACCTGGGCACCGCGTCGATCGCTAATGTGCCGATTGATTTATCATACGGCCTTTACGGCAGCGCGCTGACTGCCGTCGGCCAGCAGGTTATCGCGTCGCTCCCGGCAAACTCGACGGCGATACTGGAATTCTCTGCGACGGGCGTGGCCGGCGATAATGTTTACCAGGCGTCGGTCGACCCATCGGTCCAGGCCCAGGACTTCAACCTCTCCGACAACGTTGGCACGACCGACCTGAACGTGCAGGGTCTGGCCGATTTATCCGTGTCACAAAACGGAGTGTTCCCCAGCGCCTTCGCAGCAGGCAGTCCGCTGACCCTGAATGCCGTCATTAGTAATTCCGGCATAGCCGGCGCCGCCGATGTTCCCGTGACGGTTCTGCTTACCAACACCGTTACTGGGTCGGATATGACCGTCGCAACCGCCTCCGTGAGCATCGCCGCATTCTCACAGCAGGATGTCTCCTTTCCGTTGAATACATCGGAGTGGGAGAATGGGTCGTACACGCTGACCATTGAGGTTGACCCCGGCCAGGTGATTCCCCAGTCTTCACGGGCCGGCAACACGCTGGTGATCCCGATTACGATCACATCCCCGGTCATCATCTCCGCCCCGGTCGTCTATCTGTCGTACAACAGCGGATACTGCGATGTTTTCTACAACACTACTGGAACAGGCACGCCCGCCCAGCAGATACTCCTCTCAACGGCCAGCACGCTGGAAGTCACCCAGGGAAACTTCGCCAACCAGACGCTGACGGTCAATTTCAGCAGCGGCGACCCGCTCCCCGCCGGCCAGTTGATCTACAGTCCCCCGGCCGGCGGAACCAACGCGCTTAATATCATTGGCTCCATTTTTTCCGACGCAGTCGGTGTGACAGGCTCGACCGTGACGATCAGCAACGTCTATGGTTCCGCTGCCATCGCATACTCGGGCGTCTCCTCCATCACGTTCAACGGCAACGGGGGCAACGACACATTGACCCAGCAAACCCAGCCCGGCGGCGAAGCCAGCTTGGTCTTCTACCAACCTACGGCGCTGGACACCCTGGACATCGACGCCGGCACGTTCACGGTTCCCGCCGACGCTCCTGGCAGCGGCGCGCTGGATTACACCCTGGGCACGGTCTCGATCGCCTCCGGCGCCAAGCTGGTGCTTGCCGCCTCGGATGTTCCGGCAGATCAAACCGTTCTCGCCGTCAACCGTCTTACTGTGGCCGGGACGGTCGATATCACCGACAACATCGTCGAGATCAATTACACTCCCGGCAGCGATCCGATTACCACGATTCAGGGATATCTAAACAGCGGCTACAACAGTGACGAGTGGACCGGCACGGGAATCACCAGCAGCAACGCCGCGGCCAACCCCGGTTTGTACGCCGTGGGCTATGTCGACGGAAATCTCGACGCTGGAACGCCGGCCGCCGCCAATCAGATTCTCATCAAGAACACGCTGGCAGGCGACGCGAACCTCGACGGCGTCGTCAACTTCGCGGACCTGCTCGTCGTCGCACAAAACTTCAATCACACCCTCGACACCCACGGCAATCCAATCGACTGGGCCGACGGCGATTTCAATTATGACGGCAAAGTGAATTTTGCCGACCTGCTCCTCGTCGCGCAGAATTTCAACAAGCGTCTAGCCGCCGGGCAGTCAGTGCAGACGCCGCTTTCGTCGAGCCCACCGGCCGAAGCCGCAACCGAAACCGCAACGCCGGCGCCAGCGGCGGACGCGCAACCGATCCCCGCAACCACCAACGCCGCCGCACCCGATCCAGTTCTACCCGCGCCTATGGTCACGACCAATTTGACCGCTTCCAATCCGGCACTGTTGGCCGCGACATCGCTGCCGGCCGCACCTGAAATATCGTTGCCGCCAACGACGGTCATGCCCGCCCCGGCGGTGACATCGAGCGTCCCCGTGCTGAATACCATTGCGCCCGCCCCTGCGATTCCGACCGAGTTGACGGCTTCTCCGACGCTTACTGCGGCAAGCATCGTTGACGCCAGGATTTCCCACATAAAGACGATACGGACCCGGTCCGCACCAGAGGCGAGGGGCGCCACCAACATCACGGCGCCCAGTAACGTCTACATCCGGTCGGCGAAGCCCCGGCTGGTGGTCGCGATGCCGCCGGCCTTGCCAACGGACGGCATCACCAATGATGCTTTGGCCGGCGTCTGGAACGATGTTTCAACCGCGGGTAATCTCCTCTTTTCGGACTCGCGGCATCGCGATCTATTGCGGTGAGCAGACTGGATCGTTGATGGCCGACGTCGTACAGCCAGCAAGATGGGTTGGAGGATGCGGTTGCCGGACTCGAATGACATGTGTCGCGACACAAGTTGTCTTGATTCTGCATGTATTTCCATGTATCTCGGTGTCATCGGTGTCATCGAATCCGCATTTTTGAGGCGAAAAACGCAGTTTTGACGGGACTGTCGATCCGGTGGTTGCGGGTTCGAGTCCCGTCGCCCTCGTTCCCACCCGCGTTTTCAATCGTGAAAACGCGGGTCATCGTCTTGTCCACTTCGTCAGAACCCTCTCGTGAGTGCCTTTGTTCTGAGCCAAGCCCATCAATATCTCTTCTCCCGTGGCGGGTAACCGTAATCGCGGCGCGTGCTCGGAGTTGAGATACGACAGCGCATTCTTCGCTGCCAGCCAGACGCTGACGCCCAGAAGCAGCGGCGGTTCGCCCAGGGCCTTGCTGCGGTAAAGGCTCACATCATTATGCGGATTGTCCAGGAAGCGCAGATTGAAGATTTCCGGCACGTCGCTGATCGCGGGGATTTTGTACGTCGTGGGCGAGTGCGAGAGCAGTTCGCCGGTTGCTGACCAGACCAATTCCTCGCTGGTCACCCATCCCATTCCCTGAACGAATCCGCCGATGATCTGGCCGCGGTCGATGCCGGGGTTGATCGGACGGCCGGCGTCGAGGATCAGGTCAGCGCGTGTCGCCTTCATCTGCCCGGTGAAGCGGTCGATGAGCACTTCGGCGCCGGCGACGCCGTTGGTGAAGTACAGGAATGGCGTGCCTTTGCCGGCGGCGCGATCGAAATCCACGCCGGGTGTGGCGTAAAAGCCGCGCTCGCCGAGACTGACGCGCTGTTCGTAGGCGAGGGCGACCACCTGCTTAAACGGGAGCGAGCGCTCGGGCCGGCGCATGTCAAATACGTTGCCATTTTCAAATCGAACCTGGGCCGTCTCAGCGTTTAACATCTGCGCTGCCACGTCGGCCAGCCGCGAGCGCAATCGGCGGCAGGCTTCGGCGGCGGCGGCGCCATTGAGATCCGTCCAGCACGAGGCGGCCGTGGGAGAGGTGTTGTTGTTCTTGTCCGTGCTGGTAGCCGAGACGATGACGCGCCCATATTCGACGCCGAGTTCCTCAGCCACGACCTGGGCGATGCGCGTGTAAACGCCCTGGCCCATTTCGGTGGCCCCGGTGCTGACCATGACCGAACCGTCCAGGTAAACATTCACCAGGGCGTTGGCCTGGTTCATCGTGCGCCGGGTGAAGGAGATGCCAAACTTCACGGCCGATATGGCAAGGCCGCGCAGATGCGTCGCCGAGCGGCGATTGAATTCAGTGATCTCCTCTCGCCGCTGGTCGTATTCGCATTCACGCCGCAGGGAGGCGAATAGCTCGGGCAAGGTGTTGTTGCGCACCACCTGGCCGTAAGGCGCGATATTGCGCGGCTCAGCCCCGTAGCAGTTGGTTTCTCTGATATCCAGGGCGTCGCGCTTCAGGGCGAAGGCGATCTCCTCCAGGATATTCTCCATGCACGCGACGGCCTGCGGGCCGCCGAAGCCGCGGAAGGCGGTGTTGCTGGGCAGGTTGGTTTTGCAGACGCGTCCGGTGATGCGGACATTGGGGAGGTAATACGCGTTATCGACGTGCAGCATGGCCCGTTCCAGCACCGCCATCGACAGATCGAGCGAGCAGCCGCCGTTCGACCAGAGCTTCACGTCCAGCGCCGTGATGCGCCCGTCAGCCTCGGATCCAGCTTCATAGGCCGCCTTGAATGGATGGCGTTTGCCGGTGAAGCGCATGTCGTCGTCTTTGGTGTAGAGAAAGCGCACGGGGCGATTCGTGGCGGCGGCCAGAAGCGCTGCCATCATTGCCGGTTGGGCGGCCTGCGTTTCCTTTCCTCCAAAACCGCCGCCCATTCTTTGGCAAACGACCGTGACGTGATTGAGCGGAACATCCAGGGCTTCGGCCACCATGGCCTGCACTTCGCTCGGATGCTGCGTCGAGGAATGGACGAACATGGTCCGCCGCTCGCCGGGAATGGCGATGGCGATTTGCGATTCCAGGTAGAAGTGATCCTGGCCGCCCATTTCCAGAACGCCCTGGATGCGCTGCGCCGCGGCGCTCAGGCCGGCCGTGATATCGCCGCGCTCGATGCCGCGCTCCTCGCCCTCGAACGAACCGGCGCTGATGGCCTGATCTATGGTGAAAATCGCCGGCAATTCGTCCATTTCCACGACGACGGCTCTTCGCGCGAGGTCCAGAACATCGGCGGATGCGGCGGCGATGATGGCCAGCGGCTGGCCGAGAAAAACCGCTTCGTCTTCGACGAGGAGTGATTCATCCTTGACCGCCGGCCCGAAAATGTTGTGGCCGGAGATGTCAGAGTGCGTCAGGATCGCAGCCACGCCGGGAAGATTGCGCGCCGCCGAGACATCCAATTTGCGCAGGCGGCCGTGGGCCACGGGACTGGGGACGATTCCCGCGAGGAGTTCGCCGGATAGCGGAGCCAGGTCATCGAGAAAGCGCGATTCTCCCGTGACGTGCGTGGCGGCCGAATCATGCGCGATGTCTTTTCCAATGATCGACATGACTATTGCGCCCCTTCCGGATTGCGGAGCACGGGAGCAAGCCGGGTTGATCCACCGGGCACGTCGGCCGGTTCATCCGCTCCTTCGGGCGACTCATCCATTTCATGCCAGAATCGGAGAAGAACATTGGCCGACAAAAGCCGTCGGTAATCAGCCGAGCCGCGCACGTCGGAAATAGGCGAGACTTCCTCCGCGCCCGAGGCGGCCGCGATGTGGAAGTTCTCCAGCGACAGCGCCCGGCCGCGAAGGAGCGATTCGGTTTTCTCCAGTCTCATCACCACCGGAGCGACGCCCGCATAGGCGATGCGAATATCGCCAATCATTTTCCCGTCGCGCCGCATCCAGATCGCGGCGGCGAGGCTGGAAATATCCAGGTCTTTGCGCTTGGAGATTTTGTAGAGCCTGTAAATCTCACCGGGCCGCGGCAAGCGGATTCGCACGGCCGTCAGCATCTCGTCAGGCGCGAGAACGGTTTTGCGATAGCCCGTATAAAACTGCCGCAATTCGACCCGGCGAACTCCGCGCGGGCTGGTAAGTTCGATTTGTGTCTCCAGGACGAAGAGAGCGCAAATCGCGTCGCCGATGGGCGAACCGTTGACGAGATTGCCGGCCAGGGTGGCCGAGTTGCGAATCAAGGGAGAGCCGAACCACTGCAAAAACTCGGCCAATTCCGGCAGATGCTTTTCCGCAGCGTTCTCCAATTCAAAAAGCGTCGCGGCAGCGCCGACCTCCAGTACATCGCTATCGGCATGCATTGACCGCAATTCGTCAATTCCGCCGATGCTCATGACCATGCCCAGGCGTCGCGATCCCTTGTTGCATTGCACGCCGAGGTCGGTGGCCCCGGCGAGAATAAGGCAATCGGGATTCTGGGCGCGAAAGCGGACGGCCTGATCGACCGTGAGCGGCTTGTAGAAATACTTTGCCCCGGCCTGCACGCGGACTTCCTCTGTCGCGGCAGCCACGAGAGCCGATTGCATCAGTTGAGGCGGGTAAAGCTCATCGGGCGATTTCAGCGCCGCGATGTCGGTCTCCAATGCCGCGCGGATGATGGAATCATATCCCGTGCAGCGGCACAGATTCCCCACCAGGGCGCGCCGGACAGCGGAGGCGTCCAACGCGCGGTTGCGATTCATCAGGTCGTGCAGCGACACGATAAACCCCGGCGTGCAGAATCCGCATTGCGTTCCGTGGCACTTGACCATCGACTTCTGGATCGGATTCAAATCGGCGGAATCGCGCAGACCCTCAACGGTAATCACATGAGCGGCATCAAGCTGAAAGAGCATCTGGATGCAGGAATTGACCGCGGCGTAATTAATTTTCGCGCCGGCGACTCTTCCCACCAGCACGGCGCACGCGCCGCAGTCGCCTTCGGCGCAGACGACTTTGGCCCCCGTCAAATGCCGGCGGCGGCGCAGGAATTCGGCGAGGGTGAGGAAGGCCTCCTCGCCTTCGACGCGGAGCGGCTGGCCATTCAGATAAAGCAGGAGGTGATCACGCATGGGATTCAAACACCACCTTTCCGGCCAATGTCACCCGGCGCACCGCCGGCTGGGGATCGTCCAGATTGGCGGGAATAATCGCGGCGACGGCCTGCGACGCCGTCGCCAGATTTGTCGAATCTGCCGGGCGCACCTCAATGAACGACATCGGCTTTCCCGGAATCAGTTGCCCAAGGTCGCCGTCAAGGCCCAGCGCTTTTGCCGGCGCCAGAGTGGCCAGGTAAAGCGCCTGCTCGGCCGTCGCGACACCTGCTTGCACCTGAAGAAATCGGCCCATTTCCGCGAGCATGGAAACTGTCGGCGACGCGCCGACGTCCGTGGCCAGGGCGAAGGGAATCTTGTGATCCATCACCTGCGCCAGTTGCATGCGTCCTGAACCAAGGTGGAAATTGGAGGTGGGGCAATGCGCAATGGTTGACCCGTTCCGAGCCAGGATGGTCCACTCTTCGGGCCGCATGTGAATGCAATGGGCGACGATGCACGGTTGGTCGAGGAGGCCGTCGCGCCGGTACACATCAGTATAGCCCGAATATTGCGGATACAACTGCCGCTCCACGAAATTCTTCTCGGCACATTGCTCATTGAGATGGGTCTGGGTGCGAAGGTCAAAGCGGCGGGCTAATTTCGCCGCTTTTTGCCGCAGCGGCGTATCGACGGCCACGGCGAAGCGGTCGGTGACGATCAACCTTCGCCCAAACTCTTCGGCCAGGCGCTCGACATCGCGCTCGAGATTGTCTTCGTCGGTTCGCAGGTCCGCCGGGCAATTCTGGTTCATCATGACTAGCCCGACGCTCCATGTTGCCGGCAGGGAAGCCAGGGCGATCGACGTGGCTTGCGCGGAGACCATCATGTAAGCGGCCCCGCCCACAACGCCATGCGAGAGCGTATCGGCGCGAAACTGATCGACCGCGCGGCGAGCCTGATCGGCGGCATGGCATCGCGCTTCGGCGGGGAATACGTTGCGGTTCAACCCGGCGAGAAGGGTTCCTTCCTTGGCCCCGGGAGGGATACCTTCGAGAAACCTTCCGCGCACCGGGTGCTGGGGAACATGCGTATGAATGTCGAGCAGCGGCGGCAGCATGACGCCGTCACTCTCGCGCGTCGCCGCAGCGCCGGCGGCGAGTTGATTCCAGTCGCCGGCGAAGGTGAGAACGCCGCACTCATCACCGGCCAACGCTCCATCGGAATGAAAATCGACGTGCCCGTCCGGCCGCGGAATCAGCAGCGGACCGCGGACGACCTGCTTAAGCATGGGCGGTCCTCCGCGTGGGCTTGACGAGCCGGCCTCGCGCGCCGCCAATGATTTTGCCGTCGCAGAAAGTCGTCTGGCCGCGCAGGATCGTCCTGCGCACGACACCGCGCAGAGTGCGGCCGACATAGGGGCTGAGCCGGTGGCGATCCAGCAGTTGGTCGCGCTGCAGCGTGTACGTGGTATCCACGTCGACCAAGGCAAAGTCCGCGTCGAATCCCGCGGCGATCTGCCCCTTGCCCGGCAAGGAGAATCGGCGGGCGACGTTGGCGGCGATTAGTTTGGTGACCTGATCCAGCGGCAAATGCGGCTCAAGACTCAGCAGAATCGACAGCGTCGACTGCACGCCGGCGATGCCGCCCCAGACGGCGAAGAAATCTTCGGACTGCTTCATCGACGCCGGCGCGGGGGAATGATCCGACCCGATCAGGTCGAATTCCCCGGCCAGCACCAGCGCCCAAAGCGCGGACGCATCCTCGCGCGAGCGAAGCGGCGGAGCGCATTTGGCGATCGCTCCCATTTGCTGAACATCGCATTCGGTCAACGCCAGGTAGTGCGGACAGGTTTCGTCAGTGACTTGAGCGCGGCCTTTGTGCTTTGCGATCAGGCGCGCGGCCTGAGGAGAACTGACGTGCACGATATGAAGCGAACAGCCGGTTTGCTCAGACAAGGCGATGCCGCGCTCGATGGCCGCAATTTCCGCGGCGATGGGCCGCGTGGCGAGATAATCGCGCACTGCTTTAAGGCCCTTGGCTTTGGCCTGGGCCGTCAGGCGGGCGGTGAGTTCCTGATCTTCCGCGTGCACGGCCACGGGCAATCCAATTGACGCGGCGATTTCCATGCCTTTCTGGAGCGTCAAGTCATCGGCCCGCGAAAAATCGTCAATCCCGCTGTCGCACATGAACGCCTTGAAGCCAACGACGCCACGATCGGCCAATTCCCGCATTTTGTCTAGATTATTCGGCGTCAAGCCGCCCCACAGGGCGAAATCGGCGTGGCTGGATGCTTCGGCGGCGCGCCGCTTCGCGTCGAAGCTTTCGCCATCCAGAGTCGGCGGCGACGCATTGAGCGGCATATCGAAAAAGCAGGTTCCGCCGCCGGCGGCGAGCGCGGATGATCCCGTGGAGAAACCCTCCCAATCGGTCCGGCCGGGCTCGTTGAAGTGAACATGGGCGTCGATCAGGCCCGGGAAAACATGGAGGCCGGCGGCGTCTATTACCTGCGATCTCGTTGCCGATAAATCAGCCGCCACGCGCACGATTTTCCCATCGCGGACGGCGACATCGGCCCGAGCCGTGCCGTCGGGTCCGACCACGGTTCCGCCCCGGATGATGAGGTCGAAATCATCCATCAGCTTCCTCGATAGGTGCTGTAAGCCCAGGGGGACACCAGCAGCGGCACATGGTAGGACCCGGAGGGATCATCGACGACAAAAGCCACCGGCACCACGCCGAGAAACCGCCGTGCGTCCGCGTGCCCGCTCGCGGCGAAGTAACTGCCCACATCAAATTCGATTTCATATTCGCCGGCGGTGAGATGCCCGTCGGCAAGCAGCGGGGCGTCGGTCCTGCCGTCGGCGTTTGTGATCGTCTCAACCACGAGCCGTTCGCCACGATAGAGACTGATCTTCATTCCCGCCGCGGGGCGGCCGCTCGCAATATCCAGCACGTGCGTGGTCAGTTTCCCGGGCATATTTCTACTCTCGCTCAATGAATCCGCTGATTACTCCGTGCGGGTCGTCGATGGGAACAAATATCTCGCTCTGGTTTTCCAAGCCGAACGGATGCAGATTGACCGGGATGCGATGCAGATTGGGCAGCGTTAGCCGAA
>JBEKYH010000041.1:0-17561 GCA_049511115.1 Tepidisphaeraceae bacterium
CAACTGAGTATCGACGCTACTGCCACGCCGCGCCTAACGCTCTTCATCGATCAATCCGACTTCTCCGCTGACACTCTCGGCTCCCTCCTCAAAGGCAGTCACGTGGAGATCAAACCCTTCCGCCGCCTCCGCTGGGCAGAAAAAACTGGCCTCCTGCTGGCGGCGTGAATAACACTCCTACGTCCGCAATTTCGCCGTCGGCGTTTGCAACTGCCGCATCATCCCGGCTGCATCAAACTCATTCCACGACTCCACACACCTGCCATTCTCCCATCGCGCAATAACGATTGCCGTTGAAGCAAACCGCCGGCCGGTAGGGGGGATGCCAATGCCCTCGCCGCTATGCGTCCCGGAAAACGACAGGCGGGTGACCGTCTTATCGCCGTCCACGAGCACATCCTCGACCTTTACCGTCATGTCCCCAAACGCGGCAAGGAATGCCCGCCAAAACTGCTTGAAATGCTCGACGCCTTTCACAGGGCCGCCATCCTCGGCCAGCCCGTGCGTCACCACATCGGGCGACGACATCCGCGCCATCACCGATTCGTCGCGCCGGTTCCACACCTGCTCAAACCACTCCCGCGTCAATGCGCCGATGTCGTGTGCCATGCGGGGTTTTCTACCCGCTCCTCGCCCGGATTAATAGCGCCGCCAATAACGTCCTTCAACATTGGCCCCCTGTGCCGGTATGGATTTGCGCACAGGCGAGCAATAGATTCGATCACATCCGGACGATGCCGGCAGCCTGGGTCATTGAAAATCGTTCGGCCAAACAACGGGCCAATCATGGTTGGGCAAATCCATCATCCACCGTTCATTGTCTTGTTCCTCTCGACCGCACTACTGGCTCAAACAACTCCTCCGCCATCGCCTCCCGCCACCCTTCCGTCGGCGGCGGCGCACTATACGCTCAAGCCCGGTCTTCCCACCCTGTGGATTGTCGGCGCGTCGGCCGTTCGCAATGGCCAGGACACCGGCAACGACGGCCAATGGGGCTGGGGCAATCCAATCGGCTCATTCTTTGATCGCAGCCGAATCAACGTCGTTAATTTTGCCCTCGGCGGCACCAGCACCCGGACGTATCAATCCCTTGGTTTGTGGGCGCACGTGCTTGCCGACATGAAGAGCGGCGATTACCTGCTCATCCAGTTTGGCAGCAATGATTCCAGCCCGGTCAACGACACCGCCCGCGCTCGTGGCACCCTGCCCGGCAACGGCGAGGAGACCCAGGAGATCGACAACCTGCTGACCAAAAAGCACGAGGTGGTTCACACCTTCGGCTGGTACATCCGCAAATTCATCGCTGACGCCAAAGCCAAGGGAGCGGTTTGCGAGATCGTCCTGTCTCCCGATCCCAAAAATACGTGGAAGGAAGGCAAAACCGTCCGTTCGACGAATTTTACGGAGTGGGACACCGCGGCCGCGAGGCAGGAGAACGTGCCCTTCGTGGACGCCAACGAATTGATCGCCGAAAAATACGACGCCGCCGGCCAGGACGCCGTGACCAAAGAATATTTCCCCGACGGCGAAACCGAGCACACCGACTGGGCCGGGGCGATTCTAAATGCGCGCTGCATCGTCGAAGGAATCAAGGGGATCGATCACTGCGATCTGCGGAATTACCTGTTGGCGAATCCGCCGACGGATTTGCCGCTGCCGTCGGGGAAGGCGCGGTGACAAGGTGCGCCCCGTCTGGAAGCGATACGCCTTCAAGAGCAGAAAATGAAGACACCGGCCGCTCGAATCAGGCTCGCTCAGCCCATGAACAAATCCGTGCTGACCTTAAAGCGTTCGGCCAGGGCCCGGATGTGAGCCTTGCTCAATTCTCGTTCACCCTTGAGAAACATCGATACCGCGGACTCGCTGCCGATGATCTTCCCCATATCGGCCTGCGTCATGCCATTCGCATTCATGATCGCCCGCACCGCCTGCCGCGGCGTCAAATGAACTCCATCGGGCGTGTGACGCTCATCTTCATATTTGTTCACGAGCAGAATCAGCGTATCCAGATAATCACCCGCTCCCGCGTCGAGATCGCGCCCCATCAGTTCGCCAATGACATTGACGGCCCGCTCATGTTCATCGTCATTCTTCAGCGGCCTGAGCGGAAACCGGCGAACCAGCTTCATGTAGCTGTCCGGTGCGTCTCGAGAGATGCGACGTGTTGCGGTTGCCATGAGACTCTCCTCGTCAGATGTCGTCTTTCCAGCCGTCTTTGTCGTATTCCCTGTGATCCATCACGTGCGTGATCAGCACCGTCTGCCGCATGTAGTCAATCAACGTGATAATCCGATACTTATTGCCGCCGATGTCAAAGATCGTGGCAGTCCGCCGAGACCTCGTATCGGCCGTCACATCTGTCTGCCCGAACAATGACCTCACGTTCTGGAAGTTCTGCCAGCTTGCCTGGCGGGCCAATTTGAACCAATCTTCAAACGCCCCGGAGTGCCTGAGCCGTTCGGGTTTGGCCTCATAGAATTCTCTCAGCTTCTTTCGGCTGATGACATTCACTCCTTCACATTATGTGAAGTAATAGCGGGGAAGTCAAGCCGATAAGTGGGCTAAAGAACCCGCGCCCACCTCAACTTCGCCGACCGCGATCGCGGGTTGATCTTCTGCTCCGCCTCATCAGCCAACAGTGGATCGGCACTCATCTCGGCATAAACCCCGCCGCGCAAGCCGTCTCGAAACGCGCTCTTCACGCGCCGGTCTTCACCGCTATGAAAACTGATCAACGCCGCGACACCCCCGCTCCGCAGGCAGTCGGGCAGGACCGCCAGCAGCCGATCCAGATTGGCCAATTCACGGTTCACCAAAATCCGCAGCGCCTGACACGTCCGCGCCGCGGGATGAAGTTTGGCGCCGGCAGCCCGCTTCAGCGTGAAATCGCGCGCCTCGCAAACGATGGCCATCAATTCCTGCGTCGTGCTGATCGGCTGAATCTCTCTCCGCCGCACAATAAGCTCCGCGATCTGCGGCGCGTCGGTCTCATCGCCGAGTTCCAGCAGCGCCGATTCCAACTCGCGCTGCGAAATCTGATTAATCAGAGCCGCCGCGGTGCGCCCGCGCGTGGGATCCATCCGCATGTCCAGCGGCCCATCCTGCCGATACGAAAACCCGCGCCCCGGATCATCAATCTGCGGACTGGCCACACCCAAATCCGCCAGCACCGCATCCGCCTTCTCCACGCCGGCCTCGGCAAGAATCGTCGGCAGCGCCGCAAAGTTATTGTGGACTAGCTCGAACTGCCTGCCGACGTTGGCCAACTTTTCTTTTGCAATGGCAATGTTGGCCGGATCAAAATCAATCCCAATCAACCGCCCCGTGGGCCCCATCCGCTCCAAAATCGCCGCCGCGTGTCCACCCAGCCCCAGCGTGCAATCCACAATAACCTGGCCCGGCGCCGGGCTAAGAATGTCCAGCACCGCGCTCAACATCACCGGAACATGGCGGACATCACGTTTCATATTCACGCCCATTATAATTCTTTATGCACTCCCGCGCCCGAATTGGCTTGGCCGGAAAGAAAGGACATCAATGTCCATCCCTTGGATTTTCAAAACCCTCGCATTGCTCAGCTTGCTCATCGCCACCGCATGCGCGCCGATGGAACGCTCGCCGGTAAGCGCGTCATCACGAGCAACCCTGGCCCCATCAGGACCTGCCCCTCTGGAGCTAACCGTCTTGGGCTCCGGCGGTCCCGGCGCCGTCGGGCGTGCCGCAACTTGTTTCGTTCTGTCTCTCGACGGCGCGCCGAGAATTCTCATCGACGCGGGTCCCGGCTCATTCACGCGCCTCGGCGAAACCGGCCTATCCCTCGATCACCTCGATCTGATTCTGCTCACCCATCTGCACATCGACCACACCGGCGAATTGCCCGGCATTCTATTGGCTCGAGCCGTCGACAGCGGCGCTCCCGTCCATTTCCAGATTTTCGGCCCCACCGGCGCAGGGCAATTTCCCTCGACCAAACGCTTCGTTGATTTGCTCTTTGGTCCCCAGGGCGCGTTTGCCTATCTCGAAGGGTTCTCCGCCCCCATGACCATCGATGCAACCGACGTGGACGCCACCGTCCATTCCGGCGCCAGGCCGCAAACCTTGTTGGATCACGACGGCCTCAAAATCGACGCCATCGCCGGCCACCATTTCGACGCTCCGGCCATTATCTACCGCGTCGATTACAAAGGCCGCAGCGTCGTCTTCTCCGGCGACATCGATCCGCTCGGATTGGAAGACCTCCGCCTCATCGCCGACCATTGCGATCTGCTGGTCTTTAACACCGTTGTATTGGACCCGCCGCACTCCCCGGCGATTCTCTACGCCTTGCACACCCCCCCGAAACGGATCGGCGAAGTCGCCGGCGCGGCTCACGTCGGCGCACTGTTGCTCACCCACCTCAATCCCTCGATCGATCAGGCCCACGCCGAAGTTCTCGCCTCGATCCGACGCAGCTACGTTGGCCCGGTCACCTTCGCCGAGGATGACATGCGCGTGACGCCATGATTCCCAACATACACCCCATGCAGCCTTTTCCCCTCATCCGCGTTAATCTTTCCTCATGCTTCGCCTGGGCCGACGCCTCTTGCCCATCCTGCAACTCACGCGCATGGCCCTGGTCTTCACGGCCCTGGCCGACAGCGGATGCGCTCTCCTCCTCTACTCCCAGCAGCAACACATCCCGTGGTGGACGATCGCTCCGCATCGCGCCCTCGCCCTCGCGCTTGTCTCCATCGGCCTCTACGGCTTTGGCATGAGCCTCAATGACATCATCGACCATCGCCGCGACATGCGCCTTGCCAGCCACCGGCCCCTGCCCAGCGGCCGGATCGGCGTCGCCGCCGCGCACGCGGTCTGCGTCCTTCTTGCAGTCATGGCATTCGCCGGCGCGCTGGTCTACTCCGCCCTTGCCCCCGCCGGCCATCTGTCCCTGGTTATCTTCGGCTTCACGCTGGCCCTCATCCTCTTTTACGACCTGGCCGGCAAATACCTCGTCGCCCCGGGCCTGCTGACGCTGGGCCTTATCCGCTTCTTCCACGCCGCCTTTCCCGCGCCGCAGTTGCCCGTTCCCTGGCATCCGCTGCTGCTCCTCAACCACGTCGCCATTGTTTCCACCATCGCCTATCACTGGGAGCAAAAGCGCCCGCCGCTAACCAAACGGCATTGGTGCACCGTCCTTGGCGGTTTGGCCGGGATCGACTTGCTGGTCATCATGGCTTTCGCCTGGCGTCGCCACGGCGCGGCCGCGCTCTCCGTCGAACCCGGCCTGATCCTCCCCGCCGCCGCCGTCGCCGGCTTTATCGCCCTGGCCATCTGGACTCACATTAAAAACCGCAATTCCCGCCAGGCCGGCCAGACCCTCATGCTCCGCGGCCTCCTCTGGCTGATCGTCTACGACGCCGCGTTCGTCGCCGGTTATGTCGGCCTCGTTCCCGCCGCACTCCTCCTGACGCTTCTGCCCATCGCCTATCTCTGTGTGCAGCTCATGCGCTGGTGGAACCAGTTCCTCGCCCTCTCCCAGCGCCCGGCGTTCAAACGGGTGGAAACTTGAGGTATCCTATCCCTTATGAACGTTCTCGTTGCCGGCGGCGCTGGTTACATCGGATCGCACACCGTTAAATGCCTCAAGGAAGCCGGCCACCATCCGGTCATCTACGACAACCTGTCCCGCGGCCGCCAGCAGGCGATCGATATCCTCAAAGTCCCCGCCGAAGTCGCCGAACTCGACGACCGCGCTCGCCTCGTCGAGGCCTTGCGCCGCTACAAGATCGACACCGTCATGCACTTTGCAGCCCTCGCTTACGTCGGCGAAAGCGTCGAGCGCCCGCTCGATTATTATCACAACAATGTCGCCACCACCGTCGGCGTTCTCGAAGCCATGAAGGAAGCCGGTGTCAACCGATTCGTGTTCTCCAGCACCTGCGCTGTCTACGGCGATCCGCTTAAAATCCCCATCACCGAAGAGGAAAAGAAAGCCCCCGTCTCTCCCTACGGCCGCACCAAACTGATGGTCGAGCAACTCCTGACGGACTACGCCGCCGCCAATAAGGCATTTACCTTTGCCGCACTCCGCTACTTCAACGCCAGCGGCTGCACCATGAACGGCACTCTCGGTGAAGATCACGACCCGGAAACCCACATCATCCCCGTGATTCTCCAGGCCATCCTCGGCGTGCGCCCAGGAATCACCCTCTTCGGCACCGACTACCCCACCCCCGACGGCACCAACATCCGCGATTACATCCACGTGGACGATCTCGCCGCCGCCCACATCAAAGCCATGGAAAAACTAAAAGCTGCCGAGCCGATCTTCTGCAACCTCGGCACCGGCACCGGCTTTTCCGTGAAACAGATCATCTCCGCCTGCGAAAAAGTGACCGGCAAAAAAGCCCCCGTCACCTACGGCCCGCGCCGCGCCGGGGACGCCATCGCGCTATACGCCGACCCCTCGCGCGCCAAAGCCCTGTTAGGCTGGGAAGCCAAACACAAAGACCTCCAGACGATCATCCAATCGGCCTGGAATTGGTTCAGCAAACACCCGCGCGGTTACGCGAGTTAATAGAAATGAAATAAATGAACTGACTTATCTCCCGCCCAATCGCGGCCTCGGCGGCGGCGGGGGAAATTTCGTTGGCGGCGGCGGAACCCTCGTCCGCGGCGACGCTGGGATCGCCGTGACTGTCTTCACTCCCCCCGGAGCTCCTCCCGTCGGAGCAGCCTTCGCCGGAGCCGCAGCGACCGGACTCGCCGCGGCCGGAGCCACCACAACTTTCTTCGGCCGCGGGTTCAGCAGCGACTGCTCAATACGCTTGAATATCTCATCAATCGGCTCGCGCTGATAGACAAAATCGTCCAGCTTCAGCGTCTCCTGCTTGCCGTTGTCCAGGCGGTAATTCACCCACGCGATGCCCTTTCGCTCCCATTTCGATTTGTCCACCGATTCAATCGCCGTCAACTGTATGGGTTTGCGCCCTGGCGCCTCCAGTGTGTCATCCTTGAGCCGAATCACGCCGCGCGAGTTGAAAATCGCCCACCCCAGCAGCAGCAGACTCGCCGGCGGCAGCAACACGCCCAGCACCTTGTTGAACATGATGTCCGTGTCGCTGTGGGGCAGCTTGCTGGAGTCTAGATTCGGATTCTTCAAATCCAGCGCATAGGCCTGCGCGTTTTCGTTGGGCCACTTGAAAAATCCGTCGTGAATCGAAAGCAAACCATACCCCAGCAAGCCCAGCACCAGGACGTATCGCGTGTTGCGGTAATAACTCCCCGCCTTGGCGACAACCTCTCGCGCCGGAGCAGCCTGCGCCGCCACCTGCGCCGTTTCCGTCCCGGAAGCGACGCTCGCGCCGTCCTGCACTGAATCCGATGGCAAAGGTTGTGTACTCATGATTTCCCGTCCTCCTCCCCCTTCTTTAGCGCCGCTCCCACCCGCGCCGCCGCTGCTATCGCCCCGGCAAGGACCCTCCCAGCCTCATCGGACGCCCAGGCCGAGCTATTTAATAGCTCGGCCCGCTGCCGCCGCAAATCAGCCTCCACTTTGCCCGCGGTGGCGCCCGCCCTTTGCAAAAGTTCCCATGCCTCACTGTCTTCCATAAGGCTCTATTCTACCGCCAAATTGTGTCTGATGAGTTATGAAAAATCAAAACTGACGACGTACCGAAACCTTTTGCCAAACGCGCTTTACACACGAGATGGAGACCCCGTTCTATACCCGTTTTGCAAAGAATCTCAGGTAACGCCCCGAGCATTGGGAGGCGTCGAAAGTCATATCTTCCAGGATATCAACACGGAAACCCGCAGATTCGAAATACTTCACCAGATCATCGCCATGGAAAAAGTAGGCGAACGTATTCACCCCTGCATAAAAATCGTCGCGGCCGCCTTCGGTATATCGCTTGACCCGATAATCCTCACCGTTGTGTCGGAGGGTAAGATATGGACTTAGCGGATTCTCATCCGTGGCACAAAAGCCCCCAAGGTAAATGTTGTCGGCAAGGCTCACAAGATTATCCAGGAACACAAACGGCGCAATCGAGTGGTAATAAACCCCGTGCGCAAATGCCAGATCAAACCGGCCGCAGGAATTGACGTCGACATTGTGAAAATCGTCCATCCGAACTTCGACCGCGTTCCACCCCAGCGCCGCTTTGGCGGCCATAACCTTGAGCGTGTTTTCAGCGCGAGCCTCGACGCATAAAACGCGCGAGGCGCCTTGGTTGACCAGGTAGGCCGTCTGGAATCCGTCGAGTGGTCCAAATTCAATGACGCTTCTACCCCGAAGGGGAAAAACGGCCTCAAGCTTATCCAATAGCGACCCAAAGATTGCGTCTCCGCAGTAATAGGCCGCCAGCTTGGCAATGTCCGGCACCGAATAAGGGAGTTTATATAGGGCGACGTGAAGATTATTGATCGGCAGCACCACTTCGTTCATGCCGACAAAACGCCGCCCAAGATTTCGGCGGATTTGCTGTATCTCCTGCCAATGCGATTCCTGGACCGGAGGGCGCAGTAACAGCAACGACTCGTCTTCCTCAAGCTGGGGAACGCTTTGCCCAAAATCCCACTCGACTCGCCTGACGCGCAGACCCGAGCGGCTTTCAAGCTCATTCAAATTCTGTAATTCAGCGGAAGTGCCAATCGCCACAATCGGCCGGCCCATTCGCGCAAGCCGATGCTGGAAAAGCCTCACAATTGCTGCATTGGCGTGCCACTCGGGAATGATGACATTGTCAAGATCAGACAAAACGGGCTCCTGAAAATGGTAAATTAAATCACTGGCTTACCGTACCCGTGAGCCGAGTACGCCGCAAGGACTTATCGGCCTTCTCGACTAAACTGGCGTCCGCTTATTTCTCCCCCCGCCCTGTGTCCGGTACACTGTCCGCCCCTGAATTGGAGGTTTTTTCGTGTCCCAGAGCGTTATGGCCGTCGTCAGCGTGCTTGGCAAGGATCAAAAAGGCGTCGTCGCGCAGTTCGCCACCTATATGGCCGAGCGCGGCATCAACATCGAGGACATCGAGCAGCGCGTCGTCCACGGCTTCTTCCTCATGGATATGCTGGTCGATATCAAGGACCTCACCTGCGACCTCTCCGAACTCATCACCGGCCTGCTCGGCCTGGGGGCCAAGATCGACATGGAAGTCCGCGTCCACCTCCACAGCCAGCGCCGGCAAAAAAAAGTCGCGATCCTCGTCGGCAAGGAACCCCACTGCCTCAAGCGCCTCCTTGCCGATTTCGCCCAGCAAAAATTCGGCGGCGAGCCGTCGGTAATCCTCTCCAATCACCTTGACCTCAAGCCCCTCGTCGCCGCCGCCAACGTGCCCTTTGAGTCGTTCCCCTCCGACGACCCGCCCGCTCACTTTGAATGGCTCCTCAAGCGCCTCCAGTTTCACCGCCCCGACCTGATCGTGCTGGCCCGCTACATGCGGATTCTGCCCAACAACATCATCTCCCACTTCCCCAGCAAGATCATCAACATCCACCCATCGCTTTTGCCCTTCTTCCCCGGCGCCGCACCCTACCGCCAGGCCTACGAAAGCGGCGTCCGCGTGCACGGCTGCACCGCCCATTTCGTCACCGAACAACTCGACCAGGGTCCGGTCATCCTCCAGGACGTCTTCCACATCAACGTCGGCTCCGACACCCTGGAAGACGTGAAAGAAAACGGCCTCACCCTGGAAGCCGAAGTCCTCAGCCGCGCCGTCAAACTCTTCCTCGACGAGGAACTCGTCGTCGTCGAAGGCAAGGTGATATTTAAGCCGGGAATCAGCCGCTTTTTGCAGGCGGGGGGGAAGAGGTAGGGGACGTTCCCTTCTCTTGCCCGACCCGGCAATTTGAGTGGCGTTGCGGCGCGATTGTTAACGACTTTTCTGACATGGAGCGAGTTCACGTGCTTCCATACTCATGGTTTGAATCGCTTTGGTCCCGGACAACGCCGAGTTTTGCGACCGTGTTCGCTGCCGTATTTGGGTGGATATCGGTGGCGGCCGCGCAGAACGCACCGCCCCTGCGCATTTTTTCGACGATTTCGGCGGATGCCACCGGAAGGACGTTGCAAAACTCCCTGATATGGGCCGATCCGCAACTAAGCGCCAGCGGAGTGGCTGTGGCGTTCCGAAAGAACTTTGACGTTGCCCAAATGCCTCGGCTCGCCTCGCTCTCAATCTTCGCCGACGCCAGATACGTACTTTGGATAAACGGAGAATATGTTGACCGCGGGCCATCCAGGTTCCAACCCAACGGGCCGCAATACGATGTCGTCGATGTGGCGTCGCATCTCCGCGCCGGTCGTAATGCCGTCGTCGTTCTCGTGGTCGGCAATCTTTCTGGCGGAAAGATCATGCGCCATCTTCCCGGCCTGACAGTATTGCTTGAAGCAGACGGACACGAGGTTCTCCGAACCGATACGTCCTGGAAATGGAGTGACAAGACACGATTTCGCACGATTACGGCCTCTTGGGCCAATCTGAGCGACAGCCTCGTGGATGCACGCGTCGAAGACGGCGATTGGACAACCGTGGATTATTCGGACGACGCATGGAAGGCCGCCGCCAAAATCAGTGGCGAAAGCTGGGGGCCACTGACACGAACGCTGATCCCGCCGCTTCGGGAAACGCCCGTACCGTTCAAGTTCAACAACAATGCCCACTTGCCGATCACGCTGAAGGCCGGCGACAAACTCGATTTCGATAGCGGCCGCATCGTGCAGGCATACCCAGTTGTCGAACTCGATGCCGACGCTGACAGCGAATTGAGCATTGAGCCGTATGGGGTTACGTACATCGCCCGCGCGGGCCGTCAGCGCCATTTCACCATCGATACTCAGGGGATTTCACATGGGACAATCTCCGTGAAGTCTGGCCGCGCGACCATTACGGATTTCAAGCTGATGGAGCGGCTCTATCCTTATGAGCGAGTGGGATCATTTACATCCAACGATGATTTTCTCAACCGGCTATGGGCCATGTGCGCCCGGTCGTGCGAAGTGCTTAGCGAGGATTCCTATGTGGACTGCGCCGACCGCGAGCGCGTCGAGTGGATGGACGATACCCCGCCCGGGTTTGACATCACAAGAACAGCCATGGCCGGACCGGGTTCCGACGGAAAGCCGGTATACAGCGACCCTCGCCTTCTGGGCGCGCTTATCCGGCGCGAAGCATTGACCCTGCAGCCGGACGGTTGGGTCAAGGCCCATACCTGCTCCGATCGCTTTGACATCCATGCCAAGATGGAAGACAGAACTTGTGACTGGGTCGAGGGAGAGAGGCTTTATTGCGATGCCACCGGTGACACGACCATAATGCGCCAAACATGGCCGGCGATTGTCGCCCAGATGAATTACTTCCTCGATCGCCGCACGCCGCGGGGACTGGTGAGCGCCCGGGACTGGGTGGTCTGGGGGAATCCAACCGGCTACATCATCGGCGAGGCAACAACGCTGAATGTTTTCGTGCAGCGGGCTCTGGTCGATGCCGCTTACCTCGCTCGCTTGGTTGGAGACCAGCAATCAGCCACCAAGTTCGGCGACGCTGCGAACGATCTGGCCAAAGCGATCAACACGGTGCTGTGGGATGAATCAACCGGCACCTACCGCGCCGGCTACTTCGATGATTCGGAGATCGCCGCGACACGCGCGACCCGGCGCCGGCTCACGCTTCCTCTAACCGATCACCTGGCGCCATCCACATTTCATGCCGATGTCTTTGCGCTTGATCGCGGGATAGTTCCGCCCGACCGACGAGCGCGGGTAGCGGCCGCAATGTTAGCCCAACAGACCAATTACACCGATCCCGCCATCATGGTCTATTACTACTCCATCAAACAAATGTATGCCCTTGACCGGCCCGAACTTGACGAGCAGATTCTGGACTTGTTCCGCACAAAATGGGCGGCCATGGTTGATAGCCCACTGCAATGCTCGTGGGAAGCGTTCAGTGGAGGCTCCAAGGCCCACATCTATGGGATGTATCCAGGTTACTTTCTCAGCTCATACGTTCTGGGCGTGCGCCGCGATGCGCCGGTGGCGGAAAAATCTCTCGTCATTGAGCCGCACCTCGGCAATCTCACCTCCGCTCAAGGGATCGTCGTCACCGAATTTGGCCCGGTTTCGGTTTCTTGGAAGCGCGAGGGAACGACCTTGAATTTCAGCTTCGAAGTGCCCGCGGGCGTGCAGGCGACGCTGAGGTTGCCGCGCGAGCGAGAAAAACAGACTATCAATCTCGATGGTCGCACCATTCAGATTCTGCCGACGACAGAACGATCGCCAATAACCGTGGCGGCTGGGAGGCATCCAGGCTCTCTCTAACCGTTTCAACAACGCCCTTATTTTGTCCAGGAGAAGCTCATGAAGGTTTATCGATCGCCCGCAAGATTGGCAGTGGTATTGAGATGCGCCCCCAACGCCACATCCTCCCCGGCGGCGGGTATAGAGAGGGGCGAGGGATTTCGCACGTCCCATCAGAGCCAGTGAATCCATAATCTGGAGTGTTTCATGCTCAATATTTCCTTCCGGTGGGCTTTGTCCCTTTGCCTTCTGCTGGGGCTGGCTCCCGTAGCCTTTGCGGCCCAGACGCAAACGGTTTATCTGTCCGGCCACGGCAAGGACGATCCGGTGCAATGGGATTTCATCTGCAATAACGGCCAGAATGCCAACAAATGGTCGACCATCGGCGTGCCGTCCAATTGGGAGCTTCAGGGATTTGGCGTTTACACTTATGGCCGCGACAACCTGCGGCCGTGGCCGAAGGTGGAGGGACAATACAAACGCACCTTCACCGTGCCGGCGGACTGGTCGAGCCTCAAGGTCAACCTCGTGTTCGAGGGCGTCATGACGGACGCGCAGGCCAAGGTCAACGGGCAGTCGGCCGGGCCGATGCATCAGGGGGGCTATTACCAGTTCAAATACGACATTACCAAGCTCCTCAAATTCGGACAGGACAATCTGCTCGAAGTGACCGTCGATGACGAATCGGCCAATGCATCGGTCAACGGCGCCGAACGCCGCGGTGACTATTGGAACTACGGCGGCATCTTCCGGCCGGTGTATCTCGCAGCGACGCCGGTGGATTCGATCGAGCGCGTCGCCATCAACGCCAAGGCGGATGGCTCATTGACGGCGGATGTTGTTGTGGATGCAGCGGCGCAAGATCAGAACGCGGCGGCCGCCTGGTCGTGCGAGGGGCAAATCCTGGACATGGATTCCAAACCCGTCGGAGCGGCGTTTTCGCAGAACTTTCCCCTCGCTGACGGCAAGTTGCAACTGACGGCGAAACTGGACAGCCCCCGCCTTTGGACGGCGGAAACGCCCAATCTTTATCAGGCGGAATTCCGCCTCAAGGACGCGAGCGGCGCGGTTGTTCATTCGACCCGCAAGACGTTTGGATTCCGCACCATCGAAATCCGCAGCGGCGACGCGCCTGGGGTTTTCGTCAACGGGCAGCGCATCATGCTCAAGGGGAGCGACCGCCATTCGTTCTGGCCGGATTCGGGGCGGTGTTTGTCGGATCAGCTCAACCATGACGACGTGGCGCTCATGAAGGAGATGAACATGAACGCCGTGCGCATGAGCCATTATCCGCCGGACCAGAGCTTTCTCGACGAATGCGATAAACAGGGCCTGTATGTGCTCGATGAGCTGGCCGGCTGGCACGCAAAATACGACGACACAATCGGTCACTCGCTGGTGGAGGCGATGGTCAAGCGCGACGTCAACCACCCGTGCATCCTCTTCTGGGACAACGGCAATGAAGGCGGCTGGAACGTGAATCTCGACGACGACTTTGCCAAATGGGACCCGCAGGGGCGCAAAGTCATTCACCCGCAACAAACCTTCCGCGGCACCGACAACACGCATTATCCGCAGTACGGCGCGGTCGTCACCAAATCCAACGGGACGGTTCCCTTCTTCCCCACGGAGATGCTGCATGCCAATTACGATGGCGGCGGCGGCGCGGGGCTGGACGATTACTGGAATGTCATGATCAAGGGGCGGGCCAGCTCCGGCGGATTCATCTGGGCGTTCCTCGATGAAGACGTGGTGCGCACCGACGAGAACCGCATCATCGACTCGCGCGGTAACGAAGCGCCCGACGGCATCCTCGGGCCGTATCGAGAGAAGGAGGCGTCGTACTATTCCGTCAAGCAGGTCTGGTCGCCCATCGTCATCACCCAACCGGCCGAGGGGAGCGACACGCTCAACCTGGAGAATCGATTTAACTTCACCGACGCGAATCAGTGCGCGTTTACCTGGGAATGGCGGCTATTCAAAAACCCCGCTGAGGCTGGGGCGGGTTACGACGTCACACTCAAGGGGAACGCGGCCGTCGTGGGGTCGATACCGCCGGGCGCAAGTGGGAAGCTGCAACTGCAAATGCCCGATATGAATAAGACGCCTGGGCACGATGCGCTGGCCGTCACGGCTAAAGACCCGGCCGGGCGCGAAATCTTCACCTGGGTGTGGAGCGATTCGGAGATCAACCGGTATCGAACGATCGTCGATAGCGGGAATTCCGCGAAGGTTGCGGCCGCCGCTGAAACGGCTGATGCGCTCACCGCCAATGCGGGCGATCTTTCGCTCACGTTCAGCAAGACAACCGGGCTGCTAACGGCGGTCACTCGCGGCGGCAAATCGTTCTCGCTCGTTAACGGTCCGCGGCTCGTGGCGACGACGCCGGCGCCAGTTGCACGCGGGCGAGGGCGTGGCGCGGCAGCGCCGGCGACCCAGCCGGTCGCGCCGCCGGCGCCGCTGGCGGAATCGACGCTCACTTCCCTCACGCAAAAAGCGGATGGGAACGACCTGGTCATTTCCGCCGCGTTTAGCGGGCCGATGTCGTCGATCACCTATCGCCTCCACCCCAACGGCTGGCTCAGCATCGACTACGCCTTTAACCTCACGGGGCCGCACGAGTACTTCGGCGTCGGGTTTGATTACCCGCAAGCCAACGTGAAATCGATGCGGTTCCTGGGCAATGGTCCGGCGCCGGTCTACAAGAACCGCCTGACCGGCGGGACGCTGGACGTGTGGGACCGCACTATTAACGCCACCATCACCGGCTTCCCGACGGCCGATCAGACCAAGCCGTTTGATTACCCCGAATTCAAGGGGTACTACGCCGGCATCCGCTGGATTCAACTACAAACCAGCGAAGGACCGATCACGGCGCTGGTCAATCAGGAGGATCTATTTGTGCAGGTCCTCAAGCCGCAGTATCCCGGTGGCAATATCATTCCGGCGGCGCTGATGGTGCCGTTCCCGGCGACGAACTTTTCGTTCCTGCACGCGATCCCGGCGATCGGCACCAAGGCAAACAGAGCCACCACGACCGGGCCGCAGGGGCAACCCGCGGTGGCGAAGGGGGAGTATACGGGGGCGTTTAGTCTTTATTTTGGGGATGTTCCCAAGCCGTGAAGCGGGGGGAGAACAGATGTTACAGATGTTACAGTGGTTTGGGTGCTAAGTATGTAGCTCACTAACATTTTGTCCGCGGTAAGGGATTGACGCTGCATTGCTTGTGGAATTGAGCAAGGTTTATATAAAACATATGGAGAAAAACTTGTAACATGGGGCAAAGTGGCCTGGCGGGGGTGAAAAGGGGGTTTGATGAATGGGTAATAAACTGCCCGGTTAAGCGGTTCCTACCCCCTCGCCTTGAAAAAATCTTGCGCCACTCGACCGATAACATACAGTTCTGCTCGATCCTACCCATTCCAGACGCCATTGGCCGAAAATGAATAAATGGCAAAATATTTAGATAGCGGCGTGGACGCCGATCGCTGTGCCGGCCGCTGGCTGGATGAGAACCTTGTACCGGGAATACTCGGGTTGCGAGCCCAGTTCGGCTACTTCCGGTACAATGCGATCGCACCATTTGCCAATACGATCCGAACAGCCTCAGCTGCCGGGCATCCGGTTCATTTCGCGCTCGGCTCTAATGCTGGTAGCCTGGCGGCGGTGGATGTTCAGCGTCTGATACGAATCGTATCCGGACGCTGCGCTACGGTGACCGTGGTTGCATTCGCTGGCGCAGAATTCCACCCAAAAACAATTCATGTCGCGCGGGAGGACGGTTCGACCACGGCCCTAGTTGGTTCGTCTAACCTGACGGAAAATGGCTTGGGCGTGAATGTCGAGGCGTCAATTGTCCTGGACGATTTACTCCACGACGAGCATTCGCGTATTCAGGAAGTCGCCGAGGCCGCAGAGCGCTGGAAATCTATAAACATCCCTGGCGTTTATCCAATTGAAACCGACGCGGACATACAGGCTCTGGTCGACTCGCAGATCATAAACGTCCCGCAACCGTCAAGACCATCGGCCGAAATGGGGCTCGCTCGACGCAGTATAGCACTGGGTCGGCGAAGGCGGTCGTGGACCGCGCGAACGGCGGGCAGGGGGCCCCAGGTTAGGTTCGATATTCCGCCGTTGATCGAGGTGCCCGCCCCGCTCCCTGTGCTGTTACATAATGAAGCCGATATAGCGGAACTGTCGCAGAGCATTATTTCCCATAAATGGTGTAAAGAGCTAAAAAGCTCGGATGCGCAACAGGTCAAACCCGGATCGAATCCCACCGGGAAATTGCGGCTGACGCAGTCTGGGTTTCCAATAGACCACAAAAAGTGGTTCCGCGAAGAGATGTTCGGTGATGCAGTCTGGCGCACGCTCGAGAAAAATGGAAAGCCATACGAGCAAGCGACAATTCCTTTTAGCGTACGGGTCCGCGGTGAACCATTCGGGATTATAAATCTTGACATCGACCATGCGCCTCACCGAATTGCGGGGCAAGGCAACGTTCCGACGATTCTGGCGTGGGGACATACAATTGAGCGCATGCTGATTGCAAGGAACTTCATCGGCGATTGGGTGGCAGTGACCCGCGATGCGACGGGTGCGTTTACGCTGACTATTCAATCTCGTCGGCCGACGTGGCGATAGCGACTTTTGACCCGAATCGCCGGTCACGAAGCCGGTTTCGCGCTGCTGAAAGGTTGTGCAACAATTCGCCCAGACCCTTGATGCGTTTAGCCAAGATCAAATCCGTGGCATCGATCAACATATCCGTCGCGTCCCTTTGGCCGCCGGTATGCCGGCTTAAGCCGTCCAGGGTCCAAATCGACTTTCCCATATCAACAATCGGGACACTAAGCCGCGCTATTTCAGAAGGGACTAGCTCCAGCACCCCGCCGCCGTAAGTCCTCCCTTCAATCTCGGCAGCCAGCATAGTAACTGAGTTATGAAAGCCCGCTACAACATCGGGTTCGCGTCCGCGGTATTCGGTGGTCATCGCTCCCCTGTAAATCGTGTCCGTAGTAAAAACACCTGCGCTGTTCAAGATTAAGCGGTGGTGCTGATGAGACCGCTTGGCCATCATCAATGACCCACACCGAATGTGCGGCACGCGATACCACGGCTCGCGGATACGACATTTATAGCGGGAAGGTAGTGCTTGGTCTTCGCCCGCGTGAATATATCGGCGGGCCGGCGCATAAAGCATCGGGTCTCGCCTCTCATCCGAAAAGTCCAAAAGCCAGCATCGCTTTCCCTCTTCTCGCAATGCGTCGTGGTCCTT
>JBEKYH010000042.1:0-17514 GCA_049511115.1 Tepidisphaeraceae bacterium
TCGAGCCATGCGTTCCGCGTGAATCTGTTCCAAAGTGTTCCAAACTGTTCCGTTCCCCGCCCCCACTCCCCCCATTGCTTTGTGTCCGCGCATAAAAAGGCCCCGCTCATCACGCTGATGGCGGGGCCGCTTGCTTGGCATAATCCCAAGTCGATTTCTAGTTTCACGGAGCCGGCGCTGTCGTCGGGGCCGCCGCCGCGGGGGGGGCACCGCCGCCGCCGCCGCCGCCACCACCGCCGCCGCGACCGGGGGCGAGGGTAAGGGTGACTTCCGCAGCAGGCGCGTCGGCCGCAACGGTTACGGTTCCGCGGCCGCGAAGGGTGCCGTCGCCGGAACGAGCGGTGACATTATACGGAGCGGTCTGGACGGGAATATTGGAGAGCGTCACCGTGCCGGTGTCGTCGGTTGTGCCGGTTGCAATCGGGGTTCCGCGGCCTCGACCGCCGCCGCCTCCACCACCACCGCCGCCGCCTCCACCCGCGGCTGCTCCTGCTCCTCCGCCACCGCCGCCACCACCCCCGCCGCCGCGACGACCGCGGGCGCGGGTGATGGAAACCGTCGCGCCCGAGGCCGGCTTGCCGTCCTCGCCGTTAACGGTGACCTTGACCGAGCCCATGGGCTGGGTCGTCGGCTGTGTTGCGGGCGCGGCATCCTGCGCCGACGCCGCGGCATCAAAAACGATGGCCATCGCCCCTAAGGCGAGGACCGGGACCAACCATCTAAGCCAAACTGACATGATCAAATCCTCCCAAGGCGAGGGGCTTAACCCCCGCCAAAATTTATGGTCGCGCCCCGCACGGCAGGGCATGTCAATGTCCTTATACCGGCGTAGCGTAAAAACGTGGCGGGATTCATCCTTTTTTCATGGGGCGGACCCGGTGAAGGCTGCGCCAGCGCGGTTATCGGTCAATTCCGCCGGAACGGGGCGATCCCTCTTTGTTAAATGGTAATGCCTGCACGGGGAGAAAACGGCGGCAATTTCAAACAACAGGGCCCGGCAGCGGCAAAAATACGCCCCATGTGTTGGCGGCAACTTAGGGGGCCTGTCTTCTGGGCCGATAGATTTCCGGAGACATCATGCTCGGACTGGTACAGAATTGGTTTGGCCCCCGCGTTAACCCGATCGGCGTGGACTTTGGCACGGACTGTCTGCGTCTGGCTCAGGTGCAGTGGGTGGAGACGGACTGGCGGCTCATCGCGGCGGCCAGCGCGGAGGTTCCCGCCAATATCCGCCGCGACGAGCCGGCAAGGTGGAACTTCTTCGCCCAATCCATGCGGGATCTGCTGATTTCCGGCAAATTTCACGGCCGCACGGTCATGCTCGGCCTTCCCGCCGCCGGCATGTTTATCCAGCACCTTCGCCTGGCGAAAATGGACGACGCCGAATTCGCCCGGGCCCTCCCCTGGGAGGCGCGCGGCAAAATCCCCCTTGATCCGGCCCAGGCGGTGCTTCGCCATCTGATGGCCGGCGAAGTGTACGTCGATCAGGAGCCGCGCAACGAGGTCATCCTGCTGGCCGCCCATAAGAAAACTGTCGAGCAGTTATTGGCCGCCTCGGCCAAGGCGCGGCTTGATGTGGTCGGCATGAACGTCGAGCCGACGGCTATTCTGGATTGTTTCACGCAGGTCTACCGCCGCTCCTCCGACGCGGAAATAACCAACTTCTTCGTGGACATCGGCGCCGCCGGAACGCGCGCGGTTATCACCCGCGGGCGGGAGATTCTATTTGCCCGGGTCGTCAACATCGGCGGCGATCAATTCACCGCGGCCGTGGCCGAGCAATTCGCCTTTTCCGCGAGCGAGGCGCGGGCGCTGCGAATCACGATGGCCGCGCCGCAGCCCGTCGCCGATCGCAACGCCATAACGCAGGCTCCGCCGGCGGATGAATCAGATTCACCCCGCAAGCGCATGGAAGAGGCGATGGCGCCGCTGATCGCCAAATTGGTCGAAGAACTGGACCTTTGCCGCCGCTATTACGAGGCGACCTTCCCGGCCAGGCCGGCCGACCGGCTGGTTTTCATCGGCGGCGAATCGCGTCATCGCTGGCTGTGCCAGCGCGTCGCCCAGGGTCTGGGCCTGGCCGCACAATTGGGAGATCCCCTGTGCCGCATGAGCAAGCGCTGTGATGCCGGGATCGAAAGCGGCATCGACCGCCGCCAACCGCAACCGTCGTGGGCCGTCGCCATCGGGCTGAGCATGGGCTCACCGTCGGACGAACAACTCGCCGCCGCAGCCGAGCGGGGCGCAGCGTATTCCAGGAGTACAAATGAACGCGCCTAATCAATTGAGTTTTCTCCCCGAGGATTATCTGGCCCGCAAGGCCCAGCGGCGGACCAACGTGATCTGCGCCATCCTGTCGGGGATCGTCATGGCGGCGATCGGATCGGCCTTCAGCCTCACGGAAAAGATGAGCCGCCAGGCCGACGCCGAACACGCCCGCGTCGATCAGGAATACGCCGACGCGGCGCGTGAGATCGAGCAGGTTCAGCTCGTCGAGCAAAAGCAGCGCAAGATGGCGCGGCAGGCGGAACTGGCTTCGAGCCTGCTGGAGAAAATTCCCCGCAGCAACATCCTGGCGGAGATCACCAATGCCGTGCCGGACAACGTGACGCTGGTTGAATTCAGCCTGATCAGCAATCGCAAATCGTCCCCCGCCCCGGCCCCGGTCCAGAACGGAAAGAACAACACCGAACCGCCCGCCCCCGAGCCGATTGCCTACGACGTGAATCTGCGCGTCACCGGCGTGGCGGCCAACGACGTGCAGGTTGCCGAGTTTATCCGCAACCTGAGCCAGAGCCCGCTGTTCACGGATGTGAACCTGATTATCAGCGACGAATTGACGGTTGAAAACGAAAAGGTCCGCCATTTCCAGGTGGAAATGGGACTGAATCCCAACCCCGACCTGTCGCACCTGGGCCAGCATCCCGGGGGCAACAGCGTGACGAGCATCGACGTGCCGACGAATTGAAATCCAATGCAAGCGAGGCTCAACGAAAATGAAATGAGCCGTCGCCAGATGAGGTGAATCATGCGTTTAGGCGCCCGCGAAATATTGTTCCTGATGGTCATCCTCGGCGTGCTGGCCAGTTCGTACTTTTTGATTTTCTCCAAGGCCAACGCCCGGCTGCAGGCCACCAAGGACGACACCCTGGCCAAGCAGCACGCCCTGGCGGACCTGCGCACGGAAACGACCGGCATCGTCGATTTGAATCGCAAGATCGATGACTTGCAGGCGGCGATTAAGATTTTTGACTCCAAGCTGCCCGCGCAGCGCGACGTGGACACGATCCTGCAGCAGATTTCGCAGATCAGCCAGTCGGCCGGCCTGACCACGCGAACGGTCAAGCCTTCCAAATCCGAAACCACGGCCAATTACAGCGAGGAGCCGATCGATCTGACCCTGAGCGGCGACTACAAGGGCTTCTACCAGTTCATGCTCGACCTGGAAAAGCTGCCGCGCCTCACGCGCGTGACGCAGATGCGGCTGACCAAGCTGAACGGAACGGAAGGCCAGATGACGGCGGACGTGACCCTGAGCATTTATTTCGCGCCGGACATTCAAACCAGCGCGTCGGCGCAATAACCCCACCATAGCACTCAGCAACGGGGAGAGTATTCCATGAATCTATTCAATCCATCGGATCCGAGTGACCAGCCGGAAGACTTTAACGCCGACATGCTCGACCCCGGCGCCGACGATGTGGTGCCCGAGGGAGACCTTGTCGCACCGCCGAAGCGGCGCAGGATCGACGGCAGCAGTCTGCTGCTGTTCGGGTTGATCGCCTCGGTGTGCGGCGCGACCTATATCATGGTCAAGGTGGCCGGCGGCAACCAGATCGGCTTTAACACCGCCGTCGCCAGCGCGAACTCGACCATCAAGAGTTTCCTGACCGGCGGCGTTCCCAATCTCCGCCAGAGCATCCTGATGGAGCGCGACACGGAAAAAGTGGTCTCCCAGTTCAACTCCTATCCTTCGGCGCACCAGGTGCCTGCCAGCGATTTGAAGGGAAACCCCTTCGGCGTTGAGGAGATCAAGCAGACTCCCACTGTGGCATTATCCGAAGACGCCAGCAAGCGCCTCGAAGAGCAGCAGCGCCAGGACGCCGAGCGCGTGGCGGCGGGGTTGAAATTGGAATCGGTGGTCTTCGGCTCCCACAGCGCCTGCATGATTAATGGAAAGACGTTTGCCGTCGGCCAGCGCGGCGACTCGTTCACCGTGGAGAAGATTCTTCCCGACAGCGTGTGGGTCCAGATCGGGCCTCTCCAGAAGGAACTCAAGATGACTCCACCGTCATTGCAATAGAGAAGCGGGAAATTTTGCCGGGAAGATTTGATGCTGCGCAGGCGACCTAACGCGTCATCCGTTGCCTTGGAGGAGGCCAAGCCCCCAGCGAGGGCGGTGTTTCCGCGCAGATTCGAAACTGCGGCGGACGTCGCCGTGGCAACGCCTGGCGTTGAAGCGCCTGAGGTGGATGAGCCGGCCGTTGAAGATCCGGTCATCGACGAGCCCGCCGCCCAAGCCCCGGTCGTCGAACCACCCCCCCCTGAACCGCCTGCCGTTGAAGCTCGCGCTGCCGAAGCGCCCGCGGTTGACGCCCCTGCCGTCGAAACACCGGCCCCGGCAGCGCCCGCTGCTGAAGGGCGCATTGCTGAAGCGCCTGGCGCTGAATCGCCGGCGATTGGATCGCCTGTCGCTGAAGCGCCGGCCAATGAACCGCCCGTTGTTGAAGCGGCCGCCGTTGCAGCGCCTGCTGCGGAAACTGCTGCTGCGGAAGCTCCTGCTATTCCAGAGCCGGTCGCGGAAACGCCTGTTGTTGACGCGCCTGCGGTCGAAGCGCCTGTCACTGACGCGCCCGCGATTGAAACGGCCGCCGCTGAAACGCCCGCCGTTGAAACGCCCGCGGCTGGGGCGCCTGCCGCGGAAAGGCCCGCGGCTGAAACACCCGTCGTTGAAACGCCAGTAGTTGAAACGCCCGTGGCTGGAGCACCCGTCGTTGAAACGCCCGTGGCTGGGGCGCCTGCCGCTGAAGCGCCTCTCGAAGCCGCCGCGAAAACGGGCGAAATTCCTAAACCCGCCGAATCCAGCGAGACAAACGATTCGGCGGAACCCGAACCCGAGCCGCTTTGGAAACCAACGGAAGCCAAGGCCCGCATCAGCGTGGAACAACTTTTGCTGCAGCGCGGCGTTGTCAGCGCCGAGCAGCTTACGCAGGCCCAATCCGTCGCCCTGCAGACGCCCGGCCGCAGCATCGCCGCGATTCTGCTGGGGATGTCCGCGGCCAACGAGGCACAAATCCTTTCGGCGCTGGCCGAAACGCTCGGCCTGCCTTTTGAGACACCGCAGGCTTCGGAAGTCGATCCGGCCGTATTCTCGCTGCTCCAGCCCGATTACATCCGGCGCCGCATGGTGCTGCCGCTGCGCAAGGAAGGCCGCGTTGTCGTGGTCGGCATGCCCGATCCGACCAACGTCTTCCTGCTCGATGAAATAAAGCGCCGCACCCGTAGCGAGCTGCGCGTGGTGGTGGTCACTCCCGCCGACGTCAACCGCATCTGCGAGCAGATCACCACGGACGCCGTCGACGTCGAAGTCGACAAAATCATCAAGGACATGGCCGAAGACGACGTGCAGGTCGTCGAGACCAGCAAGGAAGAAGTCACGGATCTGGCCAAGATGGGCAGCGAATCGCCCATCATCCGCTTCGTCAATTACCTCATCTTCGACGCCATCAAGCAGTCGGCCAGCGATATCCACATCGAGCCCAAGGAAAAAGAGCTGAAGGTGCGTTACCGCATCGACGGGGTGCTCGTCGAGGCGATGACTCCGCCCAAGACCATGCACGCCGCCGTGGTGTCGCGCTTGAAGATCATGGCCAATCTCGACATCGCCGAGCGGCGCCTACCGCAGGACGGCCGCATCCGGGCGGTCGTGCATACGCGCAAAGTCGATCTCCGCGTCAGCACGCTTCCCACCGCCGCCGGCGAAAAGTGCGTGCTGCGAATTCTCGACAACCGGTCCATCAACGTCCCCCTGGAGGAGCTCGGTTTTGGCGAGGACGCTTTGACCATCTGGAAGCGCCAGATCATGCAGCCGCACGGCATTTTGCTGGTCACCGGCCCGACCGGCAGCGGAAAAACCACCACGCTCTATTCCTCCCTGCGCTGCATGGACGGCAACAAGCTCAACATCAGCACCGTCGAAGACCCCATCGAATATCACCTGCAGGCGGCCAATCAGGTGCAGGTTCACGACAAGATCGGCATGAGCTTCGCCGCGGCCCTGCGCAGTCTTTTGCGGCAGGACCCCGACGTGGTGATGGTGGGCGAAATTCGCGATGCAGAGACCGCGCGCATCGCCGTGCAGGCGGCCCTTACAGGGCACCTCGTGCTCAGCACGCTGCACACCAACGATGCGCCGGCCTCCATTACGCGTCTCATCAACATCGGCGTCGAGCCTTATCTCATCAGCGCCGCCGTCAATGCCATCATGGCCCAGCGGCTGGTGCGCAAAGTCTGCAGCCACTGCAAGGAAGAATTCCACCCGTCCGACGAGATGCGCGAATTCCTGACCATGCAGGGGTTCAATGCCGAGGCAACCTGGCGCGGCAAGGGCTGCGATCGCTGCCGCCGCACCGGCTACTCGGGCCGTCTGGGAATTTACGAATTGCTGGTCATGGACGACTGGCTGCGCGATCAGGTGACGCGCAATCCCGACGTGACGCACCTGCGCAAGCTCTGCCGCGAGCGCGGCCTGGTCACGTTGCGCGACGACGGGTTCAAAAAGGTCGTCAAGGGCCTCACCACGGTGGATGAGATTCTGAGAGTCACTGAGAACGCACTATGATTCATGACATTCTTCGCAAAGCCGTTTCCATCAAGGCCAGCGACGTGCACATCAACGTCGGCGCCCCGCCGCTGTTTCGCGTGCACACGGTCGTTTCCCCCAGCGAATTCCCGGTGATTAACGCGGAAACTTCCGCGAAGGTCGCCCGCGCGATGATGGGCGAAAAGCGCTGGGCCGAATTCCAGGAGCTTCGCGACTCCGACTTCAGCTACGAAATCCCCGGCGTCAGCCGCTTCCGCGTGAACGCCCACTATCAGCGCAACAGCGTGGCCCTGTCGATTCGAACCATCAACGACAACATCCGCCCGCTGGATCAGCTCTTCCTGCCCGAGGTGGTGACCAAGCTCACCTATCTGCCGCGCGGCTTGATATTGGTGACCGGCCCGACCGGCAGCGGCAAGAGCACCACGTTGGCCGCGATGATCGACGCCATTAATCGCCGCGAGCCGGAGCACATCATCACGCTGGAAGACCCGATTGAATACATGCTGGTCAGCTCCAAATCGTGCATCGAGCAGCGCGAGGTGGGCAGTGACGTGCCGGATTTTGCCAGCGGCCTGCGCCATGCCCTTCGCCAGGACCCGGACACGATTCTGGTCGGTGAAATGCGCGATCTGGAAACGACCAGCGCCGCCATCACTGCCGCGGAAACCGGCCACCTGGTCTTCAGCACGCTGCACACGGTCAACGCTCCCCAGACCCTGGAGCGCATCATCGATATTTACCCCAGCGACCAGCAGAACCAGATCCGGTCGATGCTGGCCAACACGCTGGCGGCCGTGGTGAGCCAGACGCTGATCAAGCGCAAGGACGAACCGGGCATGATTCCCGCCGTGGAGATCATGCTGTGCACGCCGGCCGTGCGAAACTGCATTCGTGAAAACCGGATCTTTGAAATCGCCAACGTGATCGAAACCAGCCGGGCCCTGGGAATGCAAACGCTCGATAGCTCGATCAAGCAGTTGTACGTCAACGGATACATCAGCCGGGACGACGCCCTCGCATTGGCGGCGCACCCGGAAAAACTGGAGCGGGCGCTGGTTGCTTAATTCAATTGGTAAACCGTCGAGGAACGTGCCATGGCCACATACCGATACGAAGTCAAAAACACCGCGGGCCGCATTTCGCAGGGCCTTATGAGCGCCGCCAGTCTGGCCGCGGCGTCCAAGCAGCTCCGCGATCGCGGCGGATATATTCTTCACCTCGCTCCGACCGAAAGCGCCGCTGTGAAGAAGGGCATCCAGCTCAACATTCACTTTGGCCCCAGCGCCAAGGACGTGCGGAATTTCACCACTCAGCTTGCGGTAATGATCCGCGCCGGCATCAGCATCCGGGCCGCCATCGAAGGCATCGCCGAGCAGGCGGTCAATCCGAAATTCAAGAAGATGCTGGAGCAGATGAAGGCCGACGTGGAAGCCGGCAAGCAGTTCTCCGAGGCCCTGTCGCGCTATCCCAAGACGTTTTCGCCCCTGTACATCAACATGGTGAAGGCGTCGGAACTCAGCGGCGGATTCAGCCGCATGCTCGATCGCGTGGCCGGATATCTCACCCAGCAGATCGAAACCCGCGGCATGGTCGTCGGGGCCATGATTTACCCCGGTATCATCGGCGGCATGGCCGTGAGCACGACGATCTTCCTGCTGACCTTCGTGCTGCCGCGCTTCATGGTGATCTTTAAGGGCAAGGAATACGCCCTTCCGCTGCCGACGAAGATGCTGCTGGCGCTGTCGTCGTTCATGGTCAGCTACTGGTACATCCTGCTGGCCGCCGCCATTGCAATTGTGTGGGGAATCTTCCTGCTGCTCAAGACCGACGCCGGCAAAATGGGCTTTGATAAACTGAAGCTCACCATCCCGCTCTTTAAGAAGATGTTCCGCGCCCTGTACATCAGCCGCAGCTTGCACACCATGGGCCAGCTCATCAACGCCGGCGTACCGATGCTGGATGTGATCAGCATCACGGCCGATGTGAGCGGCAACGCCCTGTATCGCAATTTGTGGCGGCAGGTGTATGTGGCCGTCAAGCAAGGCAAGAAAATCGCCACTCCGCTGACGAGCAGCAAGCTGCTCCCGCGGGCGGTGGTGCAGATGATTCACGCCGGCGAAGAGTCCGGTAAACTCGGCGAAGTCCTCGACGAAGTCAGCGACTTCTACGCCAAGGAGCTCAAAGCGGTCATCAAGGGCGTCACCGCCATGATTGAGCCGATGATGATTGTCCTCATGGGCAGCGTAGTCGGTTTTATCGCTATGAGCATCATTCTCCCCATCTTCAAGTTGAGCAGTCTGGTCAAATAACTGCGCAAAGACTGGCGTGGCTCGGAAATGTATTCGATGCCATAATCAGTATGGAAGCGAATAAAATACCAACCTCAAGTTCCCCCGCGGGGCGACCGCGCCGCCGGGGATTTACCCTGATCGAGGCCGCCTTGACGACCATGATCGTCGGCCTGGGCACCGTCGCCATGATGGGCCTGTTCACCACGGGCATAAGTTCCGCCAACAACGCGGCGAATCTCACCACCGGGGTTGATCTGGCGGAGAACATTCACGAGTTGTGCGACCGCCTGCCGTTCTCCAACCCCAGCACCAACTACTGGGGCATTCCCAACGGCTTTACCATCGCCAACCTGATGGCGTCGGGCAATATCACCTGGCTGAGCGGGCAGACCTTCAGCCCGCCCATTGACGCCACCGGCAGCGCCGTCAGCTCCCTGAGCGGTTGGAGCCAGGTGGTTGCCGTCAACAGCGTCAGCCCGACGAGCATCTCCACCAATGCCGCAACCAACAGCACTTCGACGTATCCAATGTCTCGCGTCACCGTAACGGTCAATCACGGCACCACGCAGGTCTTCCAGACCGCCTGGCTCGTCGCGCAATAAACAAAGAAGAGGTGGGAGATGAAACCAATGCAACCCATTCGCAGGCACGCGCATTCCAATCGGCACGGCATGACCAGCGCACTGGCTCTGATCTACCTGAGCGTGATTGCCATGCTATCCGTCGGCTTCTATACCGCCGTCGATCTCAGCAGCAACATTGCCGACAACGAGCAGAACATCAACCGCGCCAATACCAGTTCCGAAGTCGGGCTGGCCTACGGCCGGTATCAGTTGTCGCAATTGGCCATCACCAACCCGCCGACCAACGGCCTGGTCAACGCGGTCTATACCGCGCTGAACACCAACCTTGCCGGCAGCGGCAACCTGCCCACCACGCAGCCGACCGTCGTGTACCTGCCCGGTTCCAACGGCGCGGCAAGCTGGATGAATGTCGATAGCCTCGGCGGGCAGGCGCAATTGGCCATCACCCAGCCGCTGTCGACCAGCTACAACCTGCAATTGGATTCTTACGGGCAGAATTCCAACTCGCGCGTGACCGCGATCAAGCGGCATACGCGCATCCAGTTCAGCGCTTACAACCCGATCTTCAACTACGGGCTTGTGAGCTATGGGCAGATCAGCCTTAACGGCGGGTTGACCGTCAACGGAACCAATGGCGGCGTGCTGGCTATTACCAGCGGCGCGACCAAGCCGATCAATGTCAGCGGCGCGAATGCCTTTTCCGGGGATTTCTACTGGACCAACGCGGCCTTTACCCGCACGCAAATTACCTGGGGAAGCCTGACCGTGGACGGGTACAACTCCGCCAGCGGCCAGTTTGCCAACCACGTTCATGGCGGAGTTCCCGCGCCGGTAAAGCCGACGTTCGATACCACGCCCTTCCAGCAATACATCGCCACCAGCTATACCAATAGCACTTACAGCCCGACCGCCACGACGCTTACCAATGCGGCGCTGACACTTGCCGCGGGCCAGGTCTCGGCGAACTATAGTTTCAGCGGTCACATCACCATCAACGGAATCCTCTACCTGGACTCCGGCGTAACCGTGACATTCACCAACCCCCTTGGCGTGACGATCAACGGCGCCATCGTGCAGCAAAACGCCGCGTCGCCCACAACAAACAGCGGCTCGCTCACATTTGATGGTCCCGTGGCGCAAAGCACGAGCAACATCGGCAGCTTGCCCGCCGCCGAACAATCCCTGCTGACGGCGGCCGGCGACGCGCTGCTGGTTCCCAATTACAGCGTCACTTTCGATAACACGGTGTCTACCAACGGCGCGGTCATCGGCGCCGGGCTCATCTTCAATAAGAACGCCACCATCAGCGGCGCCGTCCTGGACATGAACTCCAGTTTGATCTTCAACAGCACGGCGACCATCACCATCAACTCGCAGGCCATCCAGCCGGCCGGCGTGAACATCACCTATTCCCCGACCCCGTCCTCTTACGCTGAGGTCTACCCATGAGCGGTCAGTCCAACAGACTTGCGGCGAGAGGCGGCGCTTCGATGATTCATTACACCCGACCGGTTCGCCGCGGCGGCTTTACGCTGGTGGAAATTCTCATCAGCCTGGCGATCACCGCCACGCTCCTGGCCGCGATGGCCATGGCGTTCACCGCCGCCGGAAGCGCCGTCGAGGTCAACGACCATTACTTCCGCTCTGTCCAGCAGGCGCGTACGGCGATGGACCTTATCATCACCCAGGTGCGCCGCTGCCAGGCCGTGACATCTCCCGCGATCGGGACGTTGCCGAGCACGGCCAGCTTTAGTTCGATCACCTTGACCCCCGATTCGACTGATTTCAGCGGCCACAGCATCACGATCGCCTACAACAACGCCAGCGCCGGCAGCAATCCCAACACGGTCACGCTTACCGACAATGTGACCAGCGCGGTCAGCATCCTGGCGAGTAACGTCGTCAGCGCCTCGTTCACGGTCATGCCGGGCACCAACAGCGCTGGAAACGCGGCCGTCGCCGCGGTGGCCCTCACCCTCACCGTGCAAATCCCGCAGGAAAATATGACTCTGAGCGGTTCGGCGTGCCCGAGGGTGAATCTGGTGTCGTTGTATCAGTAGGCAAAATGGCCATTCCCTTGAAGCGGTTGCATAGGCTATAATGGCGTGGTCATGCTTGAAACGGCCGGTCCAATTTCGATTTCCCTGCCCCGTGACTTATTGGCGGACATTGCCCAAATGCCCGACGACCTCATCGATCGAATGCACGAGCTTTTGGAAAAGAACACCGACGGGCTGCTCAATTCTGCGGAAAAAAGCGAACTGAGCAAACTGGTTCGCATGGCTGAATTGGGTCAGATTGTATCCATGGCGCTTGAAGTGCCGAGCCAGCCGTGAGTTTGTCCGCCATTTCAAAGGCGATTCGTAAGCAGGTCGTTGTGAGGGATCGGGGGTATTGTCAATATTGTGGATTGCGCCAAAGAGGCCAAGCAGCCATTTTCCACATCGACCACATCGTTCCTAAGAGTAAAGGCGGCCGGACCGAACCAGCCAATCTCGCGCTCCAGTGTACACATTGCAGCCTGCACAAATCAGATAAGGTAGCCGCGATGGATCCCGCGACGAATGATGTCGTTGCCTTATTTCATCCACTTCAGCAGCAATGGCATGAGCATTTTGCAGTCGAGCCAAATGGGACTTGTCGCGGTCTCACCCCAACCGGCCGCGCAACCGTTGACGCCTTGGGTATGAACGAAATGCATCCTCGCAGTGCGCGAGCGATCCAGATTCGCCTGGGTCTGCTGGCTTTGTAACCGCCGTCCCTCCTACAATCCCCCGAGCATGAAATACTTCTACGGCGAATTTGACGGCCAGGAATTCCCCACGCCTGACAAGCTCTTCGCCTTTGATTCCGTCCTCCAGTTCATCATGCAGCACGGCGACCGCGCCATGAAGGCGCTGGAGCAGATGATGAACAACCCCGACAAGGACGAGCAATCCGAATTGCTCGAGCAGTTGCTCAAGGACGGCATCCTCGACAAGGACGGCAAGGGCCGCCTGCGGCTCACGCCCCGGGCCATCGGCCGGATGCAGCAAAAAGCGCTCATGGAAGTCTTCAGCCACCTCCGCGACGGCCGCCGCGAGGGGCATGAAAAGACCACCTCCGGCCCGTCCGGCGAGCGCGGCGACAGCACCAAGCCCTACGAATTCGGCGATCCTGTCAGTGAATTGGACCTCCACCGCACGCTGACCAACGCCCTGACCCGCCACGGTCTCCCCGAATCGGGGGGGGCCATTCACTTTGATGAAAAGGATTTTGAGCTTCATCTCCCCGAGGGCACCACAAGTTGCTCGACCGTCGTGCTATTGGATATGAGCGGCTCGATGATGCGCTACGGCCGCTTTTTAGCCGCCAAGCAGGTCGCCATGGCCATGCAGGCCCTGGTGCGCGGGCGATTCGCGCAAGACACTATCGACTTCGTCGGCTTCTACAGCGGGGCGGTGCAGATTCCCGAGGTGATGCTCCCGCTGGCCAGCCCCAAGCCGGTCACGGTGATGGACTATCAGGTGCGCCTGCGGGTCCCGATTAATCAGCTCAACCAGGCGCCGCAGCATTTCACGAACCTGCACATGGGCCTGCAAATGGCCCGCCGCCTGTTGCGCCGCCGCAATGGCGAGAACAAGCAGGTTTTCATCATCACCGACGGGCAGCCCACGGCGCATGTCGAGGGGGATTTCGTCTACCTGTTGTATCCCCCCGATGAACGCAGCACCGTCGCTACGCTCAAGGAAGCCGTCCTGTGCGCCCGCCAGGGGTACCGCATCAGCACGTTTGCCCTCATTGAGGACTATTGGGGAATGGAATGGGTCGGGTTTGTCAATCAAATGACCAAACTCACCAAAGGCGTCGCCTTTTACACCAACAGCGGCGAACTTGGCTCGTGCATCATGGAAAGCTATCTAAGCGGTCGGAAGAAAAAGAGTTACATTTCCTAACCCCAACGGGCGGTCCACCACTTCTCCACGGCCTGTTGCTTGAAACCTGTTGATAACCAACAGCCCAGTTTCACGATCAGAAAAATTAACGATACTGTTAACGCTTGATGAGGAAAGTTCTTATCAGCGGCTACAGGACGCTTGACCCCATGCTTGGTAGTTTTTCTGTTGAAAACCACTATAGCTTGTGTATATTAGCACCTCTCGTGACTTTGGTCGTTTGAGTGCCGTTTGGCGGGCCGTTCCCAGTTTTTTGGGAAGCCTCGCAGCGGTGTCTATTGCGCCAGGGCAGGCGCTTGCGGAGTTGTGAATTTTGACGGGAATGGCAGGGGAAAAGGTCCCATGGGTATTCTGTGCGACAGCCAAATCCGCCAGCTCATCGGCATCGAGCCGTTCGAGCCGAATACCAAGCGGCCCGGCAAGATCAGTTACGGCGTCAGCAGCTACGGCTATGACCTCCGGGTCGGCTCGACCTTCAAAATCTTCACCAATATTAATAGCCAGATCGTCGATCCCAAGCATTTCAGCGAGGGGTCGTTTGTCACCATCGACACCGCGGCCAAAGGGACGGATCACGTCCTGATTCCGCCCAACAGTTTTGCCTTGTGCGAAACCGTGGAAACCGTTTCCATGCCGCGCGGGTATCTGGCTGTCTGCGTCGGAAAGAGCACGTATGCCCGGTGCGGGATTATCGTCAACGTGACCCCGATCGAGCCGGAATGGCGCGGCCGCATCACGCTGGAAATCAGCAACACCACGCCGCTGCCGGCAAAAATTTACGCCAATGAAGGAATCGCCCAGCTCATCTTTTTAAAGGGCGACAAAGTTTGTGACATCAGTTACGCCGACAAATCAGGGAAATATCAGGATCAGGCAGGTTTAACGCTTCCGAAAGTGGACTAAAATAGATGTGCGCGGCGCCGGCGTTTTTGGCTCTGCTGACCGCTCACGTCTTCATGTTTGCAAAAAAAAGCCCGTGAAAGCAAAGGGACATTTACCATGAAGATCAACCGTCGGTTTACCAAGGTCGGGCAGGATGCCCTGGACAGCGTCGAATACGAAAAGCGCACCAGCCGCATCATCAATCCCGACGGGTCGGTCGTTTTTGAGATGACCGACGCGGAGATTCCCAAGACCTGGTCGCAGTTGGCCACCGACATCATGGTCAGCAAATATTTCCGCAAGGCGGGCGTTCCGCAAATGGATGAGCAGCGCCAGCCGCTCAAGGATGAGAGCGGCAAACCGATCACCGGGCCGGAGCGGAGCGTCCGCCAGGTGGTCGGCCGCCTTGCGGGTTGCTGGCGTCATTGGGGCGAAAGCCACGGCTATTTTGATACGCCCGAGGACGCGCAGGCTTTTTACGATGAACTTTCCTTCATGCTCCTGCACCAGATGGCGGCCCCCAATTCGCCGCAGTGGTTTAACACCGGCCTCCATTACGCTTACGGGATCACCGGCCCCTCGCAGGGACATTATTATGTAGACCCCAAGACGGGCCAGACGGTCCGGGCCACCGACGCCTATAGCCACCCGCAGCCGCATGCCTGCTTCATCCAGTCGGTTTCTGATGACCTGGTCAATGAAGGCGGCATCATGGACCTGTGGACGCGCGAGGCCCGGCTTTTCAAATACGGCTCGGGCACGGGGTCGAATTTTTCCAAGCTGCGAGGGGAGAACGAATCCCTCAGCGGGGGCGGCCGCTCCAGCGGATTGATGAGTTTCCTGAAAATCGGCGACCGTGCCGCCGGCGCTATCAAGAGCGGCGGCACCACGCGCCGCGCGGCCAAGATGGTCTGCCTCGATCTGGATCACCCCGATGTCGAGCAGTTCATCAACTGGAAGGTGCGCGAGGAGATCAAAGTCGCGGCCATGGCCGAGGGGATCAAGCGCCTGCCCAAGGACCAGCGCGATCTCGCAGCCAAGCTGAATCTGAAACTGGATTACGATTTCAACGGCGAAGGGTACATGACCGTGAGCGGGCAGAATTCCAATAATTCAGTCCGCATCCCCAACAAGTTCTTCAAATCAATCGAGGAAGACGGCGATTGGACGCTGACTTATCGCATTAGCAAAAAGACAGCCAAGACGCTCAAGTCGCGCGATCTGTGGGACCAGATCGCCATCGCCGCGTGGCGCTGCGCCGATCCGGGCGTGCAATACGACGATACCATCAACCAGTGGCACACCTGCCCCAAGAGCGGGCCGATCAAGGCGTCCAATCCGTGCGTCACCGGGGACACACGCGTCCTCACGCCGGGCGGAATCTGGCGGCGCATCGACCAGATGATCCACCTGCCCAGCCGCCTGATTACCAACCTGGCGCGGCAGGAGATTCATGTGACCGAGGGGGCTTTCCCAACCGGGCACAAGGAAATCCTTGAGCTTCGCACCGCCGGCGGATACAGCGTGAAGCTGACCGCCGATCATCAGGTCTGGACGCGCGGCCGCGGCTGGGTGGCTGCGAAAGACCTCACGAGCGCCGACGAAGTGCGCCTGCCGAGCCAGCCCGCGGCGACGCAGGAAGTCGGCGAGCCGCGCGACCCGCGCTTCTTCCAGCTTCTGGGCCTGTTCCTCTCCGACGCCAACGGCTGCAATGACGCCATTCGCCTTGAGCATTGCCTGGGCGCCGCCGCAGCCGAGCCGTTTGTGCGTTACGCCGCCCAACTCTGGCAGGACCGCCAGTACGATGACGATTATGTGAATATATCGATGATCGACGAGCCTGCCGCGACCGGCGGAACGGTCACCGCCGTCGTCGGCCGCCGGCTGCTCAGCCGTCTCACCGCTTTCATCAGCCGCGACAGTGCGACGCGCCGCCTCAGCGACGAAGCCTTCACCGCCGGCCTGGCTGCTCAAAAGCACCTGCTGCGCGGCCTCTTCACCGCCGACGGGCAGGTGGTCAACGGCTCGCTCGAATTGACGCACGGCGATGCCGGCCTCATCGAAGACGTTCAGGTCCTCCTCCTGGGGTTTGGCGTGAAGTCCTCGCGGTTTGCCGCGGGGAATCTGCACGTCCTCCGCATCGACGCGGGCAGTCTCCGCGCGTTCGGCAAGCACATCGGGCTGCTTCCCGGCGCGAAACTGTCGGAGCTGGCCGCCGCGATTTCCTTTGCGGTCGCGCGGCCGGCTTCATTGGGCAATTGGGACCGCGTGGGCGAACTTGTTCCCCTGGGCACGCGCCAGGTGTTTGATCTGACCGAGCCCGATACAAAGTCTTTCATCGCCAACGGCATCACGGTTCACAATTGCTCGGAATACATGTTCCTGGACGACACGGCATGCAACCTGGCGTCGTTGAATGTGCTGACCTTCTTCGATGCGGAAACCCGCCGGTTTGATATCGAAGGCTTCAAGCATGCCTCGCGCGTCTGGACGGTGGCCCTGGAAATCTCCGTCCTGATGGCGAGTTTCCCCAGCCAGCCGATCGCGCGACTGAGCTATGAGTTCCGCACGCTGGGCCTGGGATACGCCAACCTGGGCGCGATGCTCATGCAGGCGGGCATTCCATACGACAGCGACAAAGGCCGGGCCGTGTGCGCCGCACTTACGGCCATCCTCACCGGGGAAAGCTACGCGGCCAGCGCCGAAATGGCCGGCGAGCTTGGCCCGTTCCCCGGGTTTGCGCAAAACCGCGACGACATGCTCCGCGTCATGCGCAACCATCGCCGGGCTGCGTATGACGTGACCGGCAATCCCGCCGCGCGCCGGGCGATTGGCGATTTTGACAAGCTCGACATCAAGCCCGTCGGCATCGACGCGCAACAATTCTCTGAGATCGACCCGCTCTTGAACTCCAGTCTTCTGGCCTCGGCGCGCGAATGCTGGGACCGAGCGCTGGCGCTGGGGGAAATTCACGGCTATCGCAACGCGCAGACGAC
>JBEKYH010000043.1:0-20219 GCA_049511115.1 Tepidisphaeraceae bacterium
CGCTCAGCAGATCGAAAGTATCGCGACTCTCCACTCGGTAAAGGAGAAACGCGGCGACATCAAACTGATTCAAACAGCCGAACGGTCCGACGAAGAACACGTTCTGCTCGAAGGAAGCTTATGAAGACCGCAACTTTGAAGGACATTTCAACGAATACTTTAGCAAGTTCGGACGCCCACGATCGGTTTCCGCTGGCGCGGGTTCTAATCCTTATTCTCGCCGGCGCGTTTGTCGGCCTGATGGTTGATATTCGCGCAGAACACGTCGATGCCGTTCGCGAACGGCCGATCGCGTGGCTGCCGATCATCTACTCCGCCTTTATGACGCTTAGCTGCGTTGCCGCGTTCGCGTTCTGGAGCAAGACGGCCCGCATCATCATGATTCCGCTTTTTCTCCTAGCCTTTGTCGTCGGAGGCTTGGGCTTCTACTTTCACAACCACGGCGATTTCAAACAAGTCATCAAAACCTCCGTCAGCGCCTGGACCGATCCAACCATGAATCATTCTGACGGCCCGCCACAAACCGCGCCGCTCGCGTTTGCCGGACTCGGCCTGATTGGCATCCTCGCTTCTCTCAAACGCTTCAATTCCTGATGCTGGCGAGGGCCAAGGGAATCCAAATCGCGCGCCCGATTGCTTGACAATGATGAATTAATGGTTTATAATTAAACCAATGGAACCCGGCCGTCAAACTCGCCTGCGTGTATTACGTGGCCACGACGAGGCCGACTGTGGACATGCCGCCGTCATTTCGATGGTCCGGATCGTCCGGTCGCTCACCGAGGCAATGACCCGCGTGGCGCGGGAACAGGATCTGAATATGCCTCGCCTTGAGGTTCTATTATGCCTGAACGACGGCGAGGGCATCAGCCAGCAGGAGTTGTCGGAGCGGTTGCTGGTGACCAAAGGGAACGTCTGTATGACGCTCCAAGCGATGGAATCCGAGGGCCTTGTCGAACGTCGCACGGACTCCACCGATCAGCGGGCGTTCCGCCTCTACATGACCGATGCCGGGCGACAGCGCTTGGCCAAGACCAAGCCGGCGCGCGAAGCGCTCATGGCCAGGACGTTGGGCGTTCTTTCCGCCGAAGAGCACCGCACACTGCGCAAATTACTCGGACGCATCGATCAGGCCTTTGACGACGTCCCCGACGGGTGATTTTTTTGGGCCAATCGTTTGATTTTGAACTGTCATTAATTGAACCTAGTTCTCATTTTTAAGGAGCATGCCATGACAACACATTCCAACGCATCGTCTGTCTCGCTGAACCGCCGATCGCTGTCAAAGGGATTGAACATTACCTCCTGGGTGCTGCAAGGCCTGGCGGCATTCGCCTTCCTCGCCGCCGGCGGGAGCAAGCTGGCCGGAGCGCCGGCCATGGTCGATATGTTCGCGCGGCTGGGGGCGGGTCAGTGGTTTCGCTACCTGACCGGGACACTGGAGGTAATCGGCGCCATCGGGCTGCTGGTCCCCAAGGCGACATTCTATGGGGCGTTGCTACTGGTGGCAGTGATGGTCGGAGCGATCGTGACCCATTTGGCCATCCTCGGCGGGAACCCGACTCCGGCCATTGTTCTACTGCTTATCAACGGCACGGTGGCTTACCTCAGGCGTCCAGTGTCCCGCTAAGGAGACGCAGGTGTAAATCGCTCACCGTGTTTCATGTACCAATCAAATATCCAACGGAGACACCAAATGAATACGGCAATCTCAAAAGAGTCCATCCAGCAACTGTTCACTGACGCACGCACCCATCACGCCTGGCAGGACAAGCCTGTCGCGGAAGGATTGCTGCGTGAGGTTTATGACCTGGCCAAGTGGGGACCGACCAGCGCCAATTGTTTGCCAATGCGCATCGTCTTCGTCAAATCGAAAACCGAGAAAGAGAAGCTGCTCGCGGCGCTGATGGGAGCCAACGTAGAGCACGTGCGGGCGGCCCCCGTAACGGCCATCATCGCTTATGACCAAAAATTCTATGATGAATTGCCCACACTGTTTCCCGCTTTCGATGCCCGCGCCATGTTCGTTTCGAACCCTTCCCTGAGCGAGCAGACCGCCTTCCGCAACAGCTCGTTGCAGGGTGCTTATTTCATCCTGGCCGCCCGCGCGCTCGGCTTGGATACCGGGCCGATGTCGGGCTTTGATAACGCCAAGGTGGACCAGGCGTTTTTCGGGAAGTCTTCGTGGAAGTCGAACTTTATTTGCAACATCGGCTACGGCGACGCCGCCAAGCTTCGCCCGCGCGGGCCCCGTCTTAGTTTTGAGCGGGCGTGCGTCATAGCATAAGTATCGCCGTGAACTTCTTGAGAGTTGTTGGACCAGATCACACAGTACCGGAGTTGTCATGAATCAATTAAACGGCAAAGTGGCATTGATTACGGGTGGAACGAGCGGCCTTGGCCTGGCGACCGCAAAGCGGTTTATTTCAGAGGGCGCATACGTTTTCATTACAGGTCGCCGACAAACCGAACTCGACGCGGCGGTGAAGCTGCTAGGCTCGCAGGCGACCGGCGTTAAAGGCGACGTTTCGAAGATGGCCGATTTGGACAATCTTTACGCGGTCATCAAGCGGGAAAAAGGACACCTCGATATCGTCTTTGCGAATGCGGGCGGCGGAACGTTCGTACCGCTGGCCGCGGTGACCGAAGAGCATTTCGACCAGACATTCAATATAAATGTGAAGGGGTTGCTCTTCACCGTGCAAAAATCGCTTCCGTTGCTCAGAGATGGCGGTTCGATTGTATTGAACGCATCAATCGCCGGCATCAAAGGGATGGAGGCGTTCGGCGTGTACGCCGCTACAAAAGCCGCGGTCCGCTCCTTTGCCCGCTCCTGGACCACTGATCTAAAAAGCCGGAAGATCCGTGTGAACGCGATCAGTCCCGGAGTGGTCCCCACGGAGGGATACCGCACATTAATGGATGAGGAGGGCATCAAGCAGTTCGCCGCGCGGATGTCCGCGCAGATTCCGCTCGGCCGCGTGGGCGATCCAGATGAAATCGCCAAAGCGGTCGTTTTCCTCGCGTCTGATGCCGCAAGCTACATCACCGGCGTTGACCTGGTGGTCGATGGCGGGATGACGGCAGTGTAGTCCTGGTCTGATGTTATGGCATATTTCTGCGAAGCGCCGTGACAACAAATAAATCGCGCGGACAAAGCGACCGCGATGCCCAGGAATTCGTGGCGCTGTCCGTCGTTCACAGCTAACGGTTGCCATAAGCGGCAATACTTCCGCTTTTGGAATGGGAATTCCGCGAATGGACGCGAAAAACGCCAGTCAATGCGACGAAATGCGAAACCTTGCAAATCACCAGAAATCGCATAAAATGCCCGTAAACACAGGTTTTTCCGAACTTTTCGGCGAATCTCAATGGGTCAATCACACCCCTAAGGTCACAGGTTCGAGCCCTGTATCGCCCATTGATCCAGGCTGTTTTGGTTTCGGCGCGGGAAGACCCGTTAAAACCATTCACTCCCAGCCCACGCCGCGGCCTTCCTTTCATTCCTTCCACGACCATCCCACAACCGGGGATAGCGTCTTTGCCCCGGCCAATCGACGATCAGCGCCCCAGCTAAGAAGCCGCCTGAAAGTCAACGTTGCGCGCCAGATAGCCGTAGATGGCCGAAATATCTTCATCGCCATGGCCTTCGCGAATTGCCAGCCGATAGATTTCCTTCGCCGCATTGGTGAGGGGCATTGCCACGCCGCTCTCGTAGGCGCTCACCGCGGCTAGATGCAAATCCTTCTGCAACATGCGCAGCGCGAAGTCAGCCTGCGCGTAATTCCCGGCTTCTATGCGCTCGCGTTTCACCGCTACGAATGGCGCGGCCGCCGGCCCGTTAAATAATGCCTCGAACAGAACCTCGCGGGAAAGCCCCAGCGCCTGACCGAGAATCAATCCTTCGGAAAAAGCGGCTAATTCAGTTCCCAGCACTTGATTCATCACCAGCTTGAGCGAGTTCCCCATGCCTTGCCCGCCGCAGTGGACGATGCGGTTTCCCATGCACTCCAGCAAAGGCCGGCAGGCCTCCAAATCGGCCGCGTCGCCGCCGACCCAAAAGATTAGCTTTGCCTGCGCGGCCGGCCCTTTGGAGCCGGTGACCGGAGCACCCAGAAACCGAACGCCGCGAGATTGCGCCTCCGCTGCCATTCTTTTCGAGAACGTTGGATCAACAGTGCTGCAGTCAACCCACAGGCGGCCCTTGGCCAGTCGCGAAAGAAACCCATCCTTGCCCAGGGCCGCTTCTTCAACCGTGTCCGGTCGAGCGAGCATCGTGAAGATGATTTCCACCTGTTCGGCCAGGGCCGCCGGTGAGTCGGCCCACTTCGCGCCCTCGGCCAACAACGCTTGGGCCTTGGCGCGAGTTCGATTGGTGACGACCAGTGAGTGGCCATGTTTAAGCAGATTGGAAGCCATGCGGCTGCCCATGATGCCCAGGCCGATAAATCCGATTTTCATTGCATCCTCCCGGCTAATTCAGAGACCGATTCGATGTCATCAAGGTCCGATTGCGTCAGGTGTAATGACGCGGCGACTACCACGTCATCCACCTGCTCCGGCTTGCGCGCGCCGACGATCGCCCCGGTCACGGCCGGATTGTGCAAGGTCCAGGCGACAGCAACCGCGCCCGGCTCATAGCCGTGCACCTTGCCGACATCGCGCAGGCGCCTGACCAATGCGAGGTTGGCTGACAATCTCGGCTCCGTGAAATCTGGATTGTGTTTTCGCCAATCATCGTCGCCCAGCTTGGCGATGCGCTCGCGGGTCATGGCGCCGGTCAGCAGTCCCGAAGCCATCGGCGAATAAACAATCACTCCGATTCCCTCATGCCGGCAGTATGGCAATATGTCCTTGTCCACCTCAGGGTGCACCAGCGAATACGGCGGCTGCAAAGAGGTAATCGGCGCGATCTCTTGCGCCCGCTGCAACTGCTCGACGTTGAAATTCGAAACCCCAATCCAGCGGGCCTTGCCTTCACGTTGCAACTTCGCCATCGTGCTCCAGCCTTCTTCAAGTTCCGCCTCGTCATCGACCGGCCAGTGAATTTGGTAGAGGTCCAGCGTCTCCACCTTGAGCCGGCGGAGGCTGTCTTCACACTCCCGGCGGATGGAGTCGGCATACAGCACGCGATGCGTTTGCCCCTCGTGGTCCCAGCGCAGCCCGCACTTGGTGAATACGTATGGGCGCGGCCCTTTCCAGGTCGCCAGCGCGCGAGCGACAATCTCTTCGGAGTGGCCCAGGCCGTAGACCGCCGCGGTGTCGATCCAGTTCACTCCCAACTCCAGGGCGCGGTGAATCGCGGCAATGGAATCGTCATCGTTCTGCTTTCCCCAGCCGAATTCCCAGCCGGCGCCACCGATGGCCCACGACCCGTATCCGACGGGCGTGATGAACAAATCCGAATTCCCGAGTTGTTTCGTTTTCATGATCAATAATCCTGTCTAAATCTTTTTCCGCGCCGTTGGGGCGACATCTCTCTAAAAGCAACCTCCGGACCATTTGGCGAGTCCATTTTTTTGCGCCGATCAACGGCCGCGCTGTCGTACTCCCAGGCTTTTGTTAGCAAATCTCCCCAATGGGCCAGAAATGATCCAAATGGCCTGCTAAATCGAAAGAGATCGGACACAATTAACTCGGGAGAATTCCTATGTCGCAGAAACGACGGAATGGCCTTATCATGCAATAGATATTGAGAGGTTTCCATGAGCGTGATCACGCTGGATGGTTCGCCGCTGGAAGTAACCGCTGATGAACGCCTGATCGACGTGATCAACCGCGCCCGCATTCCACTGCCGCAGGTCTGCTACCACCCGCAACTCGGCCCGATTCAAAGCTGTGACACGTGCATGGTCGAAGTGAACGGCAAGCTCGTGCGGGCCTGCGCGACCGTGGCAGCCGATGGAATGAAAGTCGTCACAAATTCCCCGGCAGCGGACGCGGCCCGGCGCGCGGCCTTCGACCGCGTGCTTGAAAACCACATGCTCTACTGCACCGTCTGCGACAACAACAACGGCAACTGCACCGTCCACAACACCACGAAAATGCTCGCCGTCGAACACCAGCAGATTCCCTTCAAACCCAAGCCTTTCGAAGTGGATAACACCAATCCCTTCTACCGCTACGACCCCGACCAATGCCTTCTATGCGGACGCTGCGTCGAGGCGTGCCAGAACGTCGAAGTGAACGAGACGCTTTCCATCAACTGGGACGACGAACACCCCCGCGTCCTGTGGGACGGCGGATCGACCATCGGCGAATCAAGCTGCGTCTCCTGCGGCCACTGCGTCACCGTCTGCCCTTGCAACGCCCTCATGGAAAAGTCGATGCTGGGCCACGCGGGATTTCTCTCTTCGATTCCCAAGAAGTCGCTCAAAGGCATGATCAACATTGTCAAGGAGATTGAGCCGGAGGCGGGCTACGGCGCTATCTTGAAGCTGTCGGAGGCCGAATCCGCCATGCGCGAATCGCGCATCCGCCGCACCAAAACGGTTTGCACCTACTGTGGCGTCGGTTGCAGCTTCGATGTCTGGACGAAGGACCGTCACATCCTCAAGATCGCTCCGGAACACGGCCCGACCAATGGAATTTCCACCTGCATTAAAGGTAAATTTGCATGGGATTTTGTGAACAGTTCCGACCGGCTCACCAAGCCGCTGATTCGTGAGGGGAACAAATTCCGCGAAGCAGCCTGGGACGAGGCTTTGGCGCTCATTGCCCGCCGGCTCTTTGAAATCAAGGCGGCCCACGGTCCCGACGCGATCGGGCTCATCTCCTCTTCAAAGTGCACCAACGAGGAGAGTTACCTGATGCAGAAGCTGGCACGCGCTGTCGTCGGCACTAACAACATCGACAACTGCTCCCGATATTGCCAGGCCCCCGCCACGACGGGACTCTTCCGCACCGTCGGCTACGGCGGCGATTCCGGCTCGATACGCGACATCGAAAATGCCGACCTTGTCCTCATTGTCGGCAGCAACACCGCCGAAAGCCACCCGGTCCTGGCAACGCGCGTGAAAAGCGCCCACAAACTCCGCGGTCAAAAACTGATTGTCGCCGATCTGCGCGAGCACGAAATGGCGCGCCGCGCCGATCTTTTCTTCCGTCCGCGCCCGGGGACGGACCTGGTGTGGCTGTCGGCAATCAGCCGCTACATTCTCGATCAGGGTCTGGCACACACCGCGTTTCTCAACCAGTGGGTCAACGGACTGGAGGAATACCGCAAGAGTCTGGCGCCTTTCACGCTGGAGGCCGCCGAACAAGAAACCGGTATTTCCATCGACACCTTGAAAAAAGTCGCCCACATGATCGTGGAAGCCAAAGGCGTCTGCATTCTCTGGGCCATGGGAATCACCCAGCACACCATGGGTTCCGATTCGTCCACCGCGATCTCCAACCTCCTTCTGATTACCGGCAATTACATGCGCACCGGCACCGGCGCCTATCCCTTGCGCGGACACAACAACGTCCAAGGAGCCGGAGACCAGGGCGCCGCGCCGGCGACCTTGCCGGGTTATCAATCCGTCAACGATCCCGCGGTGCGCGAAAAATTCGAGGCGGCCTGGCGCGTCAAACTCCCCACCAGCAAAGGCCTTGATAATCACGAAATGGTGGACGCCATCCAGCAAGGCAAGCTCAAGGCGATGTATCTTTTCGGCGAGGAAATGAGCCTGGTGGATTCCAACGCGAACTACGTTCAGGAGGCCTTCAGCAAGCTCGAGTTTTTTGTCGTTCAGGACATCTTCTTCAGTCATACGTGTGGTTTCGCCGACGTCGTTCTGCCCGCTGCGCCGAGTCTGGAAAAGGACGGAACCTTCACCAGCACAGAGCGAAGAATTCAGCGCCTCTACCAGGTCTTTGAGCCGCTTGAAGGAAGCCGGCCGGACTGGAAGATCGTTCAGGACGTCGCCAACCGCCTCGGAGCCAACTGGAACTACAGCCACCCTTCGGAAATCATGGCGGAAATGGCCTCGCTGACTCCGCTGTACGCCGGCGTTTCCTACCAGCGCCTGGAAGGATATAAGTCTCTCCAGTGGCCCGTTGCCGCCGACGGGACCGATCAGCCGCTTCTCTACACCGCGCGATTCAACTTCCCCGACGGAAAGGCCCGGCTTTTCCCCCTCTCCTGGACGCAACCGACGGAACAACCCGATGCCGAGTTCGATCTGCACCTGAACAACGGCCGGCTGCTCGAACATTTCCACGAGGGAAATCTGACCTACCGCGTCGAAGGAATTCGCCAAAAGACTCCGGACACCTGGGTCGAGGTATCGCCGGAATTGGCGAAGGAACGCGGAATTCAAAGCGGCACGCGCGTGCTACTGACGTCCCGGCACGGCCAGGTGCGCGTGCGAGCGCTGGTGACCGATCGCGTGCATGGAAAACAACTCTACATGCCCATGAATTCGACCGAATCGCCCGTGAATCGTCTCACCAGCAGCCACTCAGACCCGATCACGCATACGCCGGCATACAAGGAAACCGCGGTGCGGCTTCAGGTGCTGCCGGAGGTGGATGAAAGTCCCTTGCCGCGCATCAACTCGCGCTTTGGCCATCCCACGCCCAGGCAAGGAGTGCAGATCGAGCGCAAATGGGCGAGACCGGATTATTCCGTTCCCGGCAGCGCCCTCGTCCAGTTGCAAATTCGACGGAAACCGGAGTAATTCACATGGCCAGCCCTATCCAATTGGAACTGCCGCGCAGCGACCCGCGTCTTGTCCTCCAGGCCCGTCTGGAGAATGCGCCCGCGGAGCATGCCGAGGCATTGTTGGCCGCCTACGAAGTCCTGCAAGGTTTGCATGATCGGGGCATTTTGGACCTGATGCGCGGCGCGCTCGGTTCGGGAGATAAGGTCCTTGAAATCGCCGTTACTGCCGCTCAGTCGCCCGCGTCGATCCGAGGCATTCGCAATCTGCTGCTTATCGTCAACACGCTCGGAGCAATCGAGCCTGAGTTGCTCAAAACGTTTATGCAGATCGTCCCGCAGACGTTGCAAACAATGGTTCGCAATCCCGAGCCGCCGGGATTGTGGAGATTGATCCAGGATTTCCTCTGGAACCAGGATTTCCGCCGCGGCATGGCCACCCTGAATACCTTTTTCGAGGTGCTCGGCCGCAATTTGCCCGGCGATGCGGCCGCGACCGTTTCGGCGGAACGTTCGTCTCCCTCGGCAAACCCTATTTCTCCACCACGAGCCACCCCGCTATGATCCAACACCGCCTCAAATCCCCCCATTTGGCGAATGCGCCGCACCCCCTCCCTCCTCGGCCACTGGCCCGGCTCCCCCGATCAATCTGCATCGGACGCTCGCGGAATGGGTGTAACTCCTCTTTGTGGCGACACTGCCCTTTACCCCCTCTCCATGTACTCAGGGAGAGGGTTGGGGTGAGGGTTCTTCGCCTTTCGCCAGAATTGAGCGTCACACCCTTGCGGAATAGACTTTGGATTCCTGCGGTTGCTCGAGATCATTTTCACAATCCTGTGGAAGACTCCCCCGGCTCCTCTGCACTATTCCATTGACAGTTCGGCGCTGTTATCCACAAATTTGTTTTCGGTATGTTGCGCCGTGGCTACCCACGGCGTCTAACCAGGCTGGGACAGTCGGGCAGCGAAAAGCGTCTTGCTTGCTGGTTTGGGCCGTTATGGAGACATTCTTTGGGAACAATGACGCGATGCAAACGTGCTTCGAGGGTGGTCACCCCTTGGCGTCGGCGCGTCGGGCGGGTATTTTACTCACTCTTGTGAAGGTGCGGGGAAACTGGGTTGCTCGGAACTGGCCGCCACCTCCGACGGAAGGCAGGATGCCGTGATCACGCTGACAATCCTCATGCCCTCGTTGAACAACGAAGGCTACCTTCGCCAATCGCTCCAGAGCGTGCTGTCTCAGGAAGGCGATTTCAATCTCGAGACCATCGTCGTCGACGGCGAAAGCCGCGACGGCACGATGGCCCTGCTCCGCTCCATCCGCGACCCGCGATTGCGCCTCATCAGCGAACCCGACCAGGGCCAGGCCGCCGCCATCAACAAAGGAATGGCCATCGCCACCGGGGATGTGGTCGCCTGGCTTAACTGCGACGACTTATATCAACCCGGCGCGCTCGCCTCGGTGGCTGATGCGTTTAACAGCGATGCTTCGGTCCAGTGGCTCGTCGGCGGTTGCGACATCATCGACGGCAAGGGCCGCGTCTTTCGGCGCGGGATCACCAGCTACAAGGACCGCCTCCTCCGCGCCTACAGCTTCCAATCGCTATTGCGCGTGAACATGATCAACCAGCCATCCGTCTTCTGGCGAAGATCGTTCGGCCAGGAGGTTGGGCCGCTCGATGAATCCCTTCATTGGACCATGGATTACGACCTGTGGCTCCGCATGGCCCGGCGCTGCCCGCCTTTGGTGCTGGAGCGAGCGCTGGCCAGTTTCCGCGTGCATCGCGAGAGCAAATCGCATGGCGGGCACTCGCCGCAGTTCCGCGAAGGGTATCGCGTCGCCTGCCGCTATTTCGGCGACGACTATGTGAGCCGCTGGCTGCACCGCCTGAACGTGGAAAAAATCGCCTGGGGATACCGGGCCCTTCGCCTGATGGGGCGGTGAGCGACTTCGCTTTGACCGTGCCGCAGCCTCCCACCATTTCCGTCGTCACTCCCTCCTTCAATCACGATCGCTTCATCGAGGCGGCTGTCCTCAGCGTTTTGCATCAGGATTATCCGCCGCTCGATTACTGGGTCATGGATGGCGGCTCGACCGACCAGACGGCCCAAATCCTCCGGCAACACGAATCGCGCCTTGGCTGGGTCAGCCAAAAAGACAACGGGCAAGCCGACGCGATCAACTTAGGGTTCGCAAAATGCCGGGGCGAGATTTTCGGCTGGCTGAACTCCGATGACACTTACGCCCCCGGCGCCTTTGCCGCGGTCGCTGAGTGCTTCGCCGAGAATCCCGACGCGGGAATTGTGTATGGCAACGCCGACTTTATCGATGCGGCCGGCAAGCGCATTTGCCCCTGCGCCCATATCGAGCCGTTTGATCGCTGGCGCCTGTTGAATGTCGGCGACTACATCGTTCAGCCCGCGGCCTTCTTCCGGGCCGACTTATTCCGCGCTGTCGGCGGCCTCGATGCCTCGCTGCATTGGGCAATGGATTACGATTTCTGGCTTAAGGCGGCCGAGCGCACCAGCTTTGTTTATCTTCCGCGCGTCCTGGCGAATTATCGCTGGCTCGACGAAAGCAAGACCGGCTCCGGCGGATGGCCGCGCCTTGAGGAAGTCAAAGCCGTGGCGCGGCGGCATGGCGCTAAGCGCGTCCCAACTTATTTTCAGCTTGAATCCGTCCGGCTTTGGGCAATTGAAGCCGCGCGATTCGCAAGAAGCGGACGAATCGACCTGGCCACCGGGCGCGTGATGACAGTGGCCGCGACCGTGCTTTCTTCGCCGAGGCTGCTGGCGAGCCTCTTATCGCCGAAAGTGTGGAAGATCAACTACACCGGACATGTACTTCGGCGGGCGGCGGCCCGCGCCTAATCGCGGCGGGCGAGAACTTGATATTGGGCGCCAATGGGAAAGGCAGACAGATACCGCTCCATTCCTCGCCGAAGCGACAGCGTCGCGGGAAGATAAAAAGAAAATCGGTGTGCAGAACCACGCGCATCGTGGACCGATAATCCAAGGGTCCCCACCCACTCGCCGCCCAGCGCCACGCCATCCAGCCGATCAACCCGACGCCGCCCAGGAATGCCAATCCGCCCGCCAATAATCCGCGCTCCAACGTCGCCAGCCGAAAGAAGCTATCCAGCCGCGCGTCTTCCGGCAGCAAATGTTCGCGGATGGCAAACACTTTCGCCGCGATGGCGAACCAAATGGCCTGATATCCCAGTTGCAGCGCCAACGTCGAAACCAGCAGCGTATGCGCCTGAAACGTGATGCCGTGAATCTTCAGCCCCGGCAGCGCCACCGCGCACCCGATCAAACCCAGCAGGAACACCAGCGCGCCGGGAAACAGGAACAGCCATCGCGGGCTGTATTCCCTTCGCGCAGCGCCCGCAGCGCTTTCGCAACGCAGATGCCGACGGTATCCGCTTCGTTAAGGCAGGGCATAACCACGGAAAGTTCCATGGGAAGTTCAAGCTGAAGCGGCTCCTCCAGCGGCCAAACCCTCGGCGCCAATGCGGGGATGGGGTTGGGATTGCTCATGGCGATGCAAACATATTAAACAAGCATTGTCGTACCCGCCACCCGCGGCGGAATGCGCGGGTCCTTCAGCATTCCGCCCCAGACATCGTCGTAATCGTACCCCACGCCGCTCAATGCGCCGGGCAATTGTCGCCCGCTCTGGGCATACGCCGACCCGTTGCGCATGGCCCCGTGCATGAAGCGCGTGGACCGGATGTGATCGCCGAAATGATTGTGCAGATTGTACTTAGCCCAGACTTTCCGCACTTCTTCCTGTCCAATGGTCGCCAAGAGCGTCGATGTCTTGGATTGGTCATGCTGGCGGAAGGCGCCGAGAAATCGGTTGATCCGGGCAAAACGCCCGCCGTTGCTCATGTAACGGACGAATAAATCGTAGTCCATGGCAAAGCGATAGGAGGGATCGACGTTGCCGGCCTTCTCGAAAATCCGCCGCCGCCAGAAGCAAGTCTCCTGGGGGATCAGGTCCCAGCGCATCATGAGATAATCGCTGTGCTGCGGGAGAATCCAATACCAGACGACTCGCCCCGGCGCGTCAATGGCGCAGCGGTGGCTGTAAAGGGCGTCCACTTCTCGATGAGCGAGAAAGAAATCCGCGACCGCCTGCAGCGCCCCCGGCGCCAGCACATCGTCGCTATTGAGGTAGCCCATGATTTCCCCCGTGGACTTCTCAAACCCCCGGCAAATCGCGTCGCTTTGCCCCTTGTCTTTCTCCGAAACGGCATAGGCAAAGTGATCCATGTACGGGGCGAGAACATCCATCGTCCCGTCGCTCGAGCCGCCGTCCATGAGGATATATTCCAGGTCTGGATATCGCTGGAGTACAACGCTTCGCACGGTCATGCCAATATATTGGGCATGATTGTAGGAAGGCGTCACCAGCGTGATGCGCGGTAGTTTCATGTGGCCTCCTTATTCTTAAGGACCACATAAATGTAATCCCCGCGGCCGCGCCAATCCCAGAGCATCTTTGACCAGGCCGTCAGGCACTGGGCGGGATAAATGTATTTTTCCTCCAGCGTCTTTTGCCCGTGCGGAACCGCCCCGCCCAGGCCCAGGTCATTGAGTTGCAGGCTCAGCGCCGTCCAGTAGGGATGGGAATACGTCGCCCAGCGGCACACTTCCATGTTCGCGCAGCGCGCCAGGCGGCCCAATGATTTGCGGCTAAACAGCGTCCGGTGATACGGCATGTGCCAATGCGCCCAGGTCGGACCGAAAAGTTCGATCTGCTTGGAATCCAGATTGGGCGTGCTGAGAACGAGCCTCCCGCCCGGGGCCAGCAGCGTGGCGAGGCGGCGCAGCACGATGGGCGCGTCCTGCACATGCTCGATGGTCTGCCCCAGGAATATCACGTCAAACCGCCGCCCCGCGGGAGCCGTCAGCGCCGCATCCTCAGCGCCGCCGTGCCAGACATCGTGCCCCTTGGCGCGGGCGGCCTCGACCGCTTTGGCGTTGGGCTCGACGCCGCAGCAATTCCAATCCGTCGCTTCCTTCAATTCATCAAGCAGCTTGCCGTCAAAGCATCCCACATCCAGGAAACTCACGTTTCCGCCCTGGCGGGGAAAAATCCCCTGCAAATTCGCCAGCAGTTCCTCGCCCGTCTTGTCCTTCCACGGACCGAGCAGCTTGCCGATCACCTTGTACGGCGCCGAACGGCGGCTGATGAACCGGTCAAAACGACCCCCGCCGCGAAAACGGCGATAGGGAGACGCGGCGCTTTGCTCGCCCGGCAGGATTTGGGCGTCGGCGTTGGAATAGTGACTCTCGTAGAGTTTGTTCAACTCGCCCGGCGACATCGGCGGATAGGCCAGGGCGATATCTGTCTTGCTATGGTAGTAAACATAATTGATCCGAGTGTCGCCAAAGCGCGTGTCACGGGTGCTGAAGAGCAGCCGGTCGGGACATTCCCCGGTCAACGGGCAAATCGGCCTCCCCGCCTCCAGTTCCGGCGCTTCCCCCGGCGGCGGCGGCATGTTGGCAAAATCCATGGGAAAGAATTTCCGCCGCCGCGGCCACCATCGCTCGGCCGCGTTGCGCATTCCATTCCAAAGATGGCGCGGCATCAGCCTCATCCGACCGGCCAATCCAAACGTGCCCAGGAACTGCTGCCGCGCCGCCGCGAGCTCGGCGTTGTACGCGCCCATGTCCGTGCTTAGCTGTCCCTGCCGCACGCGAAAGCAGCTAATATGTCCCCCCACGCGCCGAAACTGATAGCGCCGCGAAAGCCGCGTCCACAAGTCCCAATCGCCGGCCAGCCGCATGGACCGGTTGACTCCGCCCACGGCCCAGAACGCGCTGCGCTTGAAGAAAACGCCGTCCTGAAAAAGGATGTGCCGCTTGAGCAAATGAAATAAATCGACGTGCGGCTGGGCGATATTGGGAAACCGCCAGCCGTTCACCATGACCGTGTCCTCATGGTAAATCACCGACGCCCGCGGATGGTCGCGGAAATATTCCCCCACGCGCATCAGCCCGCCCGGCTCGTACATGTCGTCGGCGTTCAGGTAACCACAAACGTCGCCCGTCGCGGCAAGCATTCCCTTGGCCACCGCGTCATACATCCCATTGTCCGGCTCGGAAATTATCCGGGTGATGCTCCCGGCATACTCGTTGACAATGTCCAATGTGCCGTCGGTCGAGCCGCCGTCGACGATGATGTATTCCAGGTTGGGATAATTCTGCGCCAAAACCGAGCGGATCGCGTCGCGGATATGCTCGCGGCCGTTGCGCACGGGGGTGACGATTGACAACCTGGGCAGCGGACGCTTTCGGCGCGGGGGAAGGTATTGCCGCCCTACCACCGCGTTAATGGCCAGGCGCCCGGCCGTGTCATAAATCCGCTCATACCAGCGCAACTGGTCGATCCGTTGCAGAAGTGATTCGTAATGCCCCGCCCGGCCGCTCCAGAGATTACGCTCTGCGGTGAGCGATTCCTGGGATTTTCGCAAGGCGGCGGCTTCCGCCTCCAGCCTGGCGACCCCCTCTTCCTGCTGCTCCAGGGCAACTTTGAGTTCTTCCATCCGCCGGTTGGAGCAGCACAATTCCTTGGCTAGTCCATTGTTCTGCTCGGCGGCGGCGTGCAGCTCCTGTGCCTTGGCGGTGGCCTGGAGTTCCAGCTCTCGTTCAAGTGAAACGGCCCGCTCCGACGCCTGGGCCAATTCCGCTTCAAGAGACGCCGCACGCGCCGACGCGCCGGCAAGGTCCGCCCCCAGCGATGCGGCCTCCTTTTCGCGTGTCTGCACCAGCGATTCCAATCGGCGGGCGGCTTTCCTGGCCTGGGCCAGTTCAACGCGTTGCTGAGCCGCCATTCGTTTGGCTTCGGACAGTTCGCGCCGCAGGGGTGGCGCCTGATTACTCAGGTCCACAAGCGAGCCGCCGGCAATGCCATTGCCATTGAAGCCTAATCGCTCGGAAAGACCGGCGTAGAGCCCGTCCGATGACATGGCCTGAACGTCGGCAAGGCGGTCGGCCAGCGCCGCTTCACCGCGATGCCGCCACGCGGCGGTCACTTCTTCTCCCGAATAGTGAACCCCGCGCTCCGCCAGGCGGGCCACTACATCGCCATAACCCAGCTTGACGAATGTCTCCGCGCCGATCGCATCGAGGAGAATCTGCAGTTGGTCATTGCTGAACTGCCCCTCCCACGCCGAAACGGATTGCGTGTGCGGGCTGTGCGTTGCGGTGATTTTCTTATCCCCGGCGTATGCCGTCGCCATCTCGCTGCCGCTCAAATCGAAATTGGAAAGGCCCTCCGCCGGCGGCAGACCCAGATGCTGCACGATCTTGGCAAGTTCAGGTTCAGCTTCACTCACCAGCGTTTCGTATTGGACGGTAAACAGCGAAGGCCCCATCGCCTGCGAAAAGGCAAGCAGCCGGTCCAACCCGATCATGAAGTCGTAGTAGGCCCAATTGTCTTCGCGCTTGGCCAGAAGACGCGGAATATCAAGGTTCCAGGTGCTCTTATAGGAAGCGGCCACGGCGAGGGGATTGCGCTGCAGCCAGAACCACTTGGCATCGGGGAACAGCGCGCGAATGCTCGGAAGAATCAGGAAATACCGGGGCGTTTTGTCAATGAGAAACGACTTGCCGGCTTCTTCCAGCTTTTGGTTATACGCGGTCACTGCAAAAGCCCGCTTGGCTGCCACTCCGACCTCGCCGCGGCTGAACTGCTCAAAGGCGGCGCCCAGCGCCTGCGAGCCTGCCGGATTACGATGGGACGTCTGCGCCATCGATTGCAGCGCCAGCATGATCCAAGGCTCCGGCGGGCAGGCGATTTGCGGATGCTTGGCGAGCATGACGCCCAACAGTGTCGTTCCCGAACGGGGAACGCCGAGCAGAAAGGCGAGGTTGTGGCCTGTCGAGCTGATCATTGGACCGCGCTAAGGACCGGCGTTTGGACAAGGCTGCACAATCCGCTGTTGGCCGAAACGCCACGAACTGATAGCTGATACGCATCCACCTCGCGGAGGACGAACCGATGCGCGTCATCACCGATGGAGCAGCCGCAGGAAAGAAAATACTCACCGATCCCCAGGCCCGAACGCAGCGGCCAGCGCACGATCTGTACGTCCTGGGCGGCATATGACGGTGTGGTGACGTTATGCCGGTTGGTGTTGGTCCCGAAAACCCAGTCGCCTCGGATCGTCGTCAGCCGGATTCCAAAAACCAATCCTTCAATCGGCTGGCTCATCCGCACCGCGTAGGCGATGGTGATCGGCTCATCGGCGCCGGCAAAGCCGACAACATTGCCCTGGGCGTCTTCCAGCCACGCGCCCAGCATCTCCACGCCCGCCGAGGGATACAGGATCGCTGCCTCGCAACGAGGCAGGAGGCCCTGGCGCGGGATATCGGGGACAGCACTGCCGCCGCGCGGTGACGGGGCAATCTGCACCACCGCCGACGCCGGGGCATGTTGGCTGAGCGCGTGCTTGAGATACTCCTCAACCACTTCGGCCGGCTCGCCGGCGAGGCGCACCTTTCCATGATCCATCCATGCCGCCGTCGTGCAGAATTTCGTGATCGCCTGTGTATCGTGCGTCACAAGAATGACCGCCCGGTTTTCGTTGCAGATCATCTCCTCCATCCGCCGGTAACATTTCCGCTGAAATGCGGCGTCGCCGACGGCCAGCGCTTCGTCGATGATCAGCACGTCCGGCTCCAGGAACGCAAACAGCGAAAACGCCAGACGAACCATCATTCCCGATGAATACAATTTAATCGGCCGGTCCAGAAACTCGCCCAGTCCGGCGAACTCGGCGATATCCGAATACCGGGATTCGATATAGGACGGCTCAATGCCAAGCAGTTGAGCGCTGAGCCGGATGTTCTCGCTTCCGGTTAATTCCCTATTGAGGCCGGTGCTCAATTCGAGCAGCGCCAACACCCGTCCGTTGACGGAGTACGTTCCGCTCGTGGGCGAAAGCGTGCTCGTCAAAATCTTCAGGAGCGTGCTCTTTCCCGACCCGTTTTCACCGACGATGCCCAGACATTCGCCGCGTCGCACCGCCAGACTCACATCGCGCAGGGCCCAGAAATCGTCGTGACGCCGCACCCGGTTGAGCGTCAGCCATTCCTTCAGGCGTCCCAGGGGCCTGGGATAAATCTTGAAACGCTTGCTCAGGTTGGCGGCGGAAATAACGATGGGACTTTCGCTCATAGGAGATCCCGGATTTCCTTGCGCAGCGACCTGAGCATCAGGTATCCCACCAGGCTGGATCCAACGGCCCAGGCGAGCATCGCCAGCCACTCCTCACTTGAGGGTGACTGCCCAAACAGAAAAAGACCGCGAATGCCCGCAATGGCCGGCGTCGCCGGGTGCACCGCCAGGATCGGCTGCATCCATTGCGGCGCCGTCGCGCTCGGATAGACAATCGGCGTCATCCAGAACAATACCTGTAAAGCCACGCCGACAAGCTGCGCCAGGTCGGGAAAAAAGACGTTCAGGGTGCCGCACGCCATTCCCAATCCAAACCCCGTTGTTTGCAGGAGCAGCAGGGGCGCCGGCAATAACAACCAGTGCCAGTTGGGCCTTAGTCCAGCGGCCAGAGATATGGCCAGCAGCAGCACGAAATTCGTCACCAGGCTGAGCGTCGCGGCGGCCGCGGTCTGCGCGACAAACACCTGTTCTGGAATAGGCAGCTTCTTGAGGTAGGCGGCGTTGGAGGAAAAGGCCAGACAACACCGGGAAACACACTCACTGAACGCAATCCAGGGAAAAAAGCCCGCACATAAGTACATCGTGTATGCGAACTTGGAAGTTACTCCCGCCAGCCCGGGGTTAAAGATGGTCGTGAAAACAATGGAATAAATCACGATCATCGACAGCGGATGGAAGACGTTCCAAACCACGCCCATTCCCGTCCCGGCGTAACGGTGGCGCATTTCAAAGAAAGCATGGTTCCAGACAAAGCGACGATATTTGTAAAGCGATGAAAGCAAAACCGGCAATCTTCCTTCCAAAAGTCTGGGAGGGCCTTCAGCCGCTAAAGAATACGGCAACCATCTGATCGCGCCGTTTCGGAGTCCCTAACCCTTACTCTTCTAGCCGCATCTTACCGCTCACCCGCCGCTGGGCAATGCTTCCCACGAAGCTCGCCCCTCAGACGCCGCTCTTCTACCACGACAGCAAGACGTTATATTCCGCCGAGAGGTTTATTCTGAACAACGCCTTTTCCAATCCGACGGCAGCGCCGCGATGGAAGCTCTACTTCATCCTGCTGGTGTTCCTGTCCCTTCTTAGTACGGCGCCGGCATTAGCCCTGGACGAAGCCCCGTCCACAAACGCACCCGCCGCGGCTATCGAGCATTGGCGTGACATGAAGCTCGGCCTTTTCATCCATTGGGGCCCCTGGTCACAAACCGGCAAGGGATCCATATGGGAAATCACCCACGAAACCGACCCGATAAAGCGGCAGGCATATTTCGATTTGCCCAAAACTTTCAACCCCACACGGTTTGACCCCGCCGCATGGGCCTCAATGGCCAAACGTGCCGGCGTGAAGTACGTTGTCTTCACCACCAAACACCATGACGGCTTCTGCAATTTCGACACGGCAACAACTGATTTTCGCATCACCAACCCGCAATTCCCCTACCACGCGTCGCCCAATGCGGACATCACCGCCGCCCTGACTCGGGCATTTCGTGCGGCCGGATTGGGAGTCGGCCTCTACTTCTCCAACCTCGACTGGCATTACCCGGGCAACGGGTTTACCGACCAGGGCCGCTTGTCCCCCGACTTTCCGCGCCAATCCCCCGCCGCCTGGAATGACTACGTGCAGTTCGAGACCAATCAGGTTCACGAACTCCTGGGCAATTATGGCAAAATCGACATCTTCTGGTTCGATATTCCCTGGCCCGCGCAAGCGCAAAGTGACTGGCTCCCCATGCTTCGCATGATGCGGCGGCAACAGCCCAATGTCATCATCGACGACCGCGGCAGCGGCCCGTTCGCTGATTTCAGCACCTACGAACAGGCGGTTCCCGCCGGCGGCGTCCCCGGACCGTGGGAAAGCAATATCACCATCAGCGAGGGCGCCGGATTCTGGTACAAAGGCCCCGACGCTCAGTACAAATCCAGCCAGCAATTGATCCGGCTTTTGGCGGACGTTGCCTCCAAGGATGGGAACCTGCTCCTCAACATAGGCCCCGGCCCAGACGGCGCCTGGGCTCCGCAGGAGCAACAGCGGCTTTCTGAACTAGGGGATTGGCTCGCCGACAACGGCCCAGCCATCTACGGAACGCGCGGCAGCCTGACCGACGCGCAGCCCTCCTGGGGCAGGGTCACCCACAACGGAAAGAAGACTTACCTCATCGTTTTTGATTGGCCCAAACCCGGCGAGCCGCTGGAATTGGCCAATGGATTGATAGGCGGAGCTCGGAAAGTGGTGCGTGCCTCGTTGTTGAAGCGCGGAACCGAGATTGCGTACGGGACGTCTCTGGACGGGTCGACCCTGGACCTGACCCTGCCAGCCACATCGCCGACAGGTGCACCGTCCGTTGTAGTCCTCGATTGTGAATAGACGCTGTTGCAGCATCAG
>JBEKYH010000044.1:0-17218 GCA_049511115.1 Tepidisphaeraceae bacterium
GGAAACGTCGGCCAGGACCTCGTTCATGCCGCCATGCTCGGTGTTGAGCATGCGCTGGAATTGCGCGTCGGTGAGGTTGTGCGTGGTCGCCTCGGCCCAATCGCAAAGTTTGACCAGCACCTCCAGCGCGCCGGGGCTTGCGCTATAGACATGTGCATCCCGCAGGCCGGCCATGATTTTGTGCATGGTGTACCACGGCACGCCGACGATTCTTCGCCCCGCGGCGATGTTGTCGAACTGGGTTGCGCCGTCGGGAAACGCGCAGACCAGCCCGGTCTTTCCCGCCACCTGGCATTCCTGCAGTTCAGCGACGATGTAATCGCAGCGCTGCTTGAATTGTTCATTGCCGGTCGAGGCATACATCATCGAACATGCCGTGAGGTAATGCCCCAGCGTGTGGCCGTGGCAGCGGATATTGGCCCAGGTCGCAACCGATTCCCATCCGGCGTAGATCGGCGCCTTGGGGTCGAGCCCGGCATTCACGCGGAAGTTGTGGAGCATGCGATCGGGTTCGAGGCTGAGCAGGTATTTCGCATCGCGCTGCTGGGCCGCGAGGAAGGGGCCGTCCAACAGACGCACATCGCTGAGCGGGAAAGGCTGGACACTCGGCGCCACCGGTCCGGGTGTAAAGACCCCGGATGCGCCGCCCGCCGCGCTCGGCTCCGTCGTCGCCGCGCCCGCGCGGCTCAATGCTCCGCCGAGCGTCACCGCGACGGCTCCCACCGCCATGCTCAAGAGCAATTCGCGGCGGGTCAATGCGGGATCTTTTGCTGAAGGTAAACCAGTTCCCTCGGGCATTATCGGCTCCGTTGTCGTCGCCACCTTGTTCAATCGCGTCAGTTCATCGTTGTCACGATGTCCGGAAGCTCCAGGGGCTTGTCCTTCAACTCCGGCGTAATCGGCGGCATTGTAAACTGCACGCCGTGCGCCTGTGCCGCGCGTCCGCCGCCCGACGGGATGGCGAATACGCTAATCATATAGTCCCCCGGCGGAACGTCGTCGAGACGGAATGTGCCATCATCGGCGAACCCCAGAAAAAAAGGCTGATTGGGCATAGCCGGTTGCGCCTGCTTCTGCATGAACTCCTTTCCGGCCGGCGTCAGCGCGAAGGCGCCCATCCAAATCTGTTGCGCCTGCATGCCGGCGGCTTTGATCTCCGCCGGCATTTGCGGCGGAGTCGGCGGCGCGGGTGTCGCCTGGCCCTGGGGGTTAAAGTCCTTCCAATCAGCTCCGGAAGGCAGAATCACGCGCCCGCTCACCGCGCGCCCCTCGCCGCCGAAATCGCCGTTGACCGTCTGGGCCGAAACAACCGCGACCATGCGCCCGCGTGAACTCGATTGATAAAACGTGTTTCCTCCTCGTTTCACGAGGATCATCCGGCTGAGAAGCACATTTCCCGGCGCGAGGCGCTCGATCGCAAAATGCCCGGTGCCGTCCGTGTCGGCAGCGCCGCCGTCCATGATCCGCGGCGCGTCTGCAATAATAACGCCCGGCGTGATTGACTGTGCCGATATATGTTCGTCGGCCGCCGGCTTGGAGCCGACCTTGGCAACCCCCTCGATGCGCCCCCAGGGAGCCAGGTGCAACTGAGTTGAAGCGGCCAGCGCATCCTGATCTGCCTGCACGAATCCGGCGTCGCTTGCGGCGACAACCGCAAATTTCCCCGTCTGCGGCGGAAAATCAAATTGCCCATCGGCTCCCGTCTGTAACTTCTCGCCATTGCTGTAACTGATATTTCCGTTGTCGATGCTCAACTGATCGCCCGAAATGACCAGCGCGACTGTCACCCCCGCCGCCGGGTTCCCGGCCGGGTCCAGGACCGTTCCCTTCAGATCCACTCCCGGCTGCAACTCAAAGTTCTGTACTCCGGATTCGCGCAGGACCGGCGAGACCATTGGCAGATATCCCTTGGCTTCGACGCGCACGATCCATCCGCCGCTGCCACGAATCTGGCGCACGTCATCAAGGGCTACTTGATATTGGCCGTTGGCGAAAACCGGCTGCCCCCGCTGCGGATTTTGATTCTGATTCTGATATTGGGGCGGCTGTCCCGTCGCCCAAATCATCCCTATCCGGAGAGTGAAACCGGAGATCGGCTGGTGCGTCACCGCGTCGGTCACCGCGCCGCGGATCGTCGGCTGGGGCGCAAGGGTAATGTCCTGACGCGACTCACTGGACGAAACCATCGAGATTCGCGTGAGGAATCCCGATTTGGACGCGATGAGATTGACCTGCCCAAGCGGCGCGTCGGGAATTTCATACGCGCCTTGCGCGTCTGTTTGCGTCGATAGATAGCCCGTCGCCTGCGTGAAAACCCGTACTTCGACGCTGCTCATCGGGGCGCCGGACGAGTCGGTCACGTGGCCGGTTATCGTGCGTCCCTGCCCGCCGACGGTGACGGCGGCCGTCTTCCCGGGCGTGACCGTCGTCAGCGCCATTTGCAGGGTATCGCTCCGGATAATTCCGTCGCCGTTATCGCGCTGGCGCGTGTGCATGACGACGTAGTCGCCGGCCGGCAAGCGTTCAAATGCGAAAGCCCCGTTGTCATCCGTGGTCGCCTGCAAGAAGACGTTTATCGGCCCGGGCCCATTCATGTGCAATTGCATTTGCTGGGCCGAAGACTCCTTGCCTTTGAATTTGCCTTCAACCCGCCCCCAGGCGGAAAGCCGCAGGTCCGGCGATTGTGCCAGGGCATCCTGATCCGCGATGGCATACCCCTGATCCGCCGTCACCACCAGCGTGTATTTTCCGCTCCGCGGGGCCAGATCGAATCGCCCCTCGCCGTCGGTTGTGACGGTGGCTCCTCCGCTGTTCATGCTCCCGTTGTCGATCTGAACCGCCTGCCCCGCGTTCGAAATCGCCACGGCCGCATTGCTCACCGGTCGGCCGGCGGCGTCTACCACTCGTCCGATTACATCTTTTCCCGGCTGCAGCGCGAAATCCTGCGTGCGCGAATCATTCAGCGGAGGCGATACCGCCGGCAAATAGCCGCGGGCTTCGATCCGCACGTACCAGGCGTCGATATTTCCGGCGAAGCCCATGAGGGGCAGCGAATAGGTTCCGCCGGTAAAGGCGCGCCCGCCCATCGGAAAACTGAGTGTGGTGCTGTTCGCGAATTTGGCCCCGGTGATGACCGTAAACTGCTGGATCGGCTGGTGCGTGGCGGCGTCCGTGACAGTGCCGCTTAGGGTTATCTGCTTGGCCAATGTGAGACTAATCGCCGCTTCACCCGCTTGAACCTGGGCGCCCTGGCCGAGATACCCCTGCTTGATCGCCTGGATCGTAAACAGATCCGCCGGCGCGTCGTGCAACGTGAAATTCCCGTCCATATCCGTGGTGGCGCTGAGATTGAACGGCCGAAACTGGTTGTGCCATTGGCTCAGTTGAACCTGGGCACCGTCAATTCCGTTCCCTGTGCGATCAACCACACGGCCGGTGACGTCGCGAGCCTTCTCCAGCTTGATCGTGAGCGCCGGTCCACCAGCAACCACGGCTACGCTTTGAAATGCCGGCGCCAATCCAGCCTTGGTCACCACCAGCGGCAGCGTTTGGCCGGGCGCGACGCGATGGATCACGAATTTGCCGTCGGAGTCGGTTGTCGCGTCGGGCGCGGCATTGCCGTTGCGCGCGGCAAACCGCTGACGGATGACGACATCCGCCCCCGGCACGGGTTGTCCGGCGCTGTCGGTCACTGTCCCCGTCAGATCGATCCCCCGCGAAATCACCATTACGGCGCTCTGATCAAGCAGCTTGCTCCGCGCCGGCGTCGTGATCGGCGTCGTTGCGTAGCCGCGACTGCTCACCTGCAGGAACAGATTATCCAGGCCGTCCTTGGGAATGTTCGGCGCGGACCAATGCCCCTGGATGTCGGTGTGCACGGCGGCGGAATTGCCGTAGCGCACGTTTGCGCCCGCGGGTAGGTTGCCGCGAAGATTAGGCGGCGGGGTGGACGATGAGTAATTCAGTTGGACCGTGGCGTTGCCGACCGGGTTGCCGTCCTCGTTGTTGACGAGGCCGCCGATGGTGAACAGATTGCCATTTGCGGTGTTCGCCGCTACGGCGGGAGCAAGCGCCACGGCGTTGTTTGGCTGGCCCGGTCGCGCTATCACGGCCGGCGGCTGGCTCGGTTCGATCGGAATGGTGACCGTCTGCTCCGGCTGATTCAGGAAGCCCCGAATCATCCAGACCGCCACGCCCATCACCACGCACAAAAACACCACCGCGCCGCTGGCCAGCGCCAATATCACCCGCCGTCCTGACCGTTCCGGCGCCCCCGGAGGAATGGAATCGCTCATAGGTGCCTCCGCCAAAATCGCTGAATTGTCGGGCCTATGATAACAACAAATTCCCGCAAGTCATTCAAGGCCGTTACGACAATCGCCGATTTCATTGCCACACTCCGGCCGCAGCATTACATTGCTCTCATGCTCCTCAAACCAACCCTCCTGGCTTCCCTTGTCATCGTGACCGCGGTCGTGGCCTCGGCGGCGGATATTGATCTGACGGCCCCGATCCCGCCGCCAATGGCCGGCCATTTGAAAATGGGCGGAACCAATCCCCAGGGCGTGGAAATCAATGTGGATAATCGCTCCATCACGGTCGGCGGAAAGCCGTGGCTGCCGGTCATGGGGGAGATGCATTATTCGCGCTATCCGCACGAGGAATGGGAGCAGGAGCTTCTGAAAATGAAGGCGGGGGGAATCAACATCGTCTCCGCCTATATCTTCTGGATTCATCACGAAGAAGTCGAAAACCAGTGGGACTGGACTGGCGACAAAGACCTCCGCGCCTTTGTCCAGCTTTGCGCCAAGCATGGCCTTTACGTCTACCTGCGCCTTGGGCCATGGGATCACGGCGAGGCTCGCAACGGTGGCCTTCCCGATTGGCTGATGGCGAAAATTCCCGCGCGTCAGCTTCGCACCACTGCGCCGGCGTTCATGGACGAAGTGCGCACGCTTTACACGCAGGAGTTTACCCAAGTGAAGGGTCTGCTCTACAAAGACGGCGGCCCGATCGTCGGCGTGCAAGTCGAAAACGAGGAGCGCAATGCCGCTCCTTATTTGCTGGCCCTGAAAAATCTGGCGAAGGAAGTCGGCTTTGACGTGCCGCTTTATTCCATGACAGGCTGGGGACCGGCGCGCGTGCCGCAGGATGAGCTCCTCCCGATGTTCGGCGGCTACACCGACGGATTCTGGATCGACGGCCACCAGATCGCGCCCGCATCGCGCATTCAATTCTTCTTCACGCACAACCCCAGCGACGAAGGCACGCGCATGAGCTCACGGCCCGGCCCCGCGCCGGCGTCAATGGCGTATCTGGCGCGCTATCCCTTCCTCACCTGCGAAATCGGCGGCGGCATGGCCATCGCCTACGCGCGCCGGCCCATCATCGCGTGGCAGGATGTCGCGTCGGAGGCGCTCTGCAAACTGGCCGATGGCTCCAACCTGATGGGCTATTACATGTACCAGGGCGGGGGCAATCCGCCGGGGAAATTGTCCACCCTGCAGGAAACGCAGGCCACCAATTACCCCAATGACCTGCCGGTCGTGGATTACGATTTCCAGGCGCCGCTAGGCCAGTTCGGCCAGGAGCGTCAGGTCTATCATGCCCTGCGCGTCATGCACATGTTCCTGGCGGATTTCGGGGCGGATTTGGCGACGATGCCATCGACGCTGCCAGATCCGAAGCAAATGCCAAAGGATTTGAACGATACCGAGACGCTTCGCTGGGCGGTCCGATCCGACGGTCATCGCGGCTATATCTTTATCAACAACTACCAGCGCGGCACGCCGATGGCGGCCAAACCCGCGCAATTCAACCTCAAGTTGCCCGATGGCGTGCAGACGGTCCCCGCCGCGCCGGTGACGATCCCGGCGGATTCGTTCATGTTCTGGCCGTTTAATTTTGATCTGAACGGCGTGAATCTCCGCTACGCGACGGCGCAGCCGATTTGCCGGGTGGAACTGGCGGGGTCGCCGGTTTACTTTTTCATGGCAAATCCGGGCGTCGAACCGACCTTTGCCATTTCAACCACGACGCTGGGAATAATGAACGCCTCTCCCGATGTTAAGCGCACGGTTCAGGGGGACATAACCGTTCTATCAGGCTTCAAACCTGGTCTAGATTGTGTGTTCGATGTTCACACGCCCGATCGCAGCAAATTTGCTAATATCGTTCTCGTAACGCAGGAACAGGCGCAGCAGCTATGGAAGGCGAATATCTGGGGAGCGCCGCGCGTCCTCTGGTCACCTGCAAACCTCGTATTCGACGATTCGCGGCTGACCCTGCTCACGTCAAACCCTCAGGATATGACCGTGGGCGCGTTTCCACCTCAGGCGAATAGGCTAACATGCGACCGCGCGATCACGGACGGAAGCAACGGAGTGTTCATTGACTATACTCTCGCAGTCCCCACTAAAACCGTGGCCGTCGATTTCAAGCAAATCCAACCCGCCGGCCCGGCGCGCGAACTTCACAGCGGCTCGAAAAACAAACCCGAAGAACCCTCCGACGCCGACTTTGCCGCCGCGGCGGTCTGGCAAATCACGATTCCGCCCGATGCGCTCGACGGCGCATCGGAGGTGCGCCTCAAGATCGACTACGCCGGCGACGCCGCTCGTGCATATATCGGCGACCGCCTCATCGACGACGACTTTTACTATGGCAAGCCCTGGGAAATCGGCCTCAAGCGCTTCGCCCCCGACGTGCTGAGCAAGGGGATCACCCTGAAGATTCTGCCGCTGCGGGCGGACAGCACGGTCAACATCGCCCAGGAAGTCTGGCCCAAGCCCGGTCCCGACGGATCATCCCTGGAATTGCGCGGCATCACCGCCGAAGTGGAATATTCGGCAACTCTGGAAGGTGCGAAATAAAGAAGAGAATCACCGCCCGGTCGCAGTAGCGACCTAGAGGCGCAGAGGACGCAGAGGAAAACCAAAAAAATCATTTGGTTTTATCTTCTTCGCGTCCCTCGCGCCTTCGCGTTTAATTCTGTATTGGAATGCCTGCCCCGCCGAGCCCGCGCTGAATCTCAAGGTCGCTGAACGCCAAAACCATTCCACCACGGTCGAATTATGTGATATCATTGCCCATGGCGTATTTTTAGCCATGGAAGTGAAGACGAATTGTGGCAAATCTAAATGCGTATCTGGAAATCAAGGACAGCCGCGGCGTGCGGAAAGTGCCGTTGCCGGCCGGGCCGCTGACGATCGGGCGGAATATCACCAATCTGCTGGTTATTGAAGAGCCGCTGGCCAGCCGCTTTCATTGCGTCATCGAAAAGCGCGGGAATGACTACCGGGTGCGCGATCTGAATTCACGCAATGGAATCCAGGTCAACGGCAACGCCGTCAAAATGGCCGAGCTGGGGGTCGGGGATGTCATCAATATCGGCCAGACGGAACTGAAAATTGTTCTGTCGGCAGCGGCTCCCAGCAGCGCCGCGCGGCAACCTTCGGGCGCCGCCAGCCGTCCTCAAGCCGCCCAGCCGCCTGCTGAGGAAATAAACTTCGATGAACCGGGTTCCGACCTTGAACCAGCGGGGCTGGAGGGGATCGAAGAGCCGGAAGTCGAAATCCCCGTGAGCGACCCCAACGCCCCGGATTGGGAGCGCACCCTGCGTGATCGCGCCGACGCCCTGCTGAATCGCCCCTTCCGGGAGACGGAAATCACCCTGGTCAACGCCCGCGGACAGGCGTCGCTTGCCTCCCAGCCGACCATGGGCCGCATGGCGCCCGGCACGGAGCCGACGGTGCTCTTCAGGCTGATCCTGCTGATCTGTTTCCGCAGCCGCGCGACGGACATCCACGTGGAACTGAAACAGGAGGAAGCGCAAGTCCGCATCCGCGTGGACGGCGTGATGCTGGATATCCTGCGCCTGCCGGCCGACGAGCGCGAGATGGCCGTTCGAATGATGTCGATGATCAAAGTTCTGTGCGACATCGACATCGGCCAGCGGAATGTCGTGCAGGAAGGATCCTTCAGCGCCCGCGTTCCCGGGGGCGGCCCCGGCCGGCCGCCGCGGCGGGTGGACTATCGCGTTAGCTTCGCCCCGGCGGTTTATGGCCAGAAACTGGTCATGCGCATCCTCGACACCGCCAATGCGCCGCACCATATCAGCGACCTGAAAATGACCGACTCGGTGATCGAGCCGATCAAACGCATGCTCCAGCAGGAAAGCGGCATGATCCTGGCCTGCGGTCCGACCGGCTCCGGCAAGACGACCACGCTCTATGCCCTCCTCCGCGACATCGACTTGCAGGAACGCAACGTGGTGACCATCGAAGACCCCGTCGAGATTCAGCTTGACGGGGTAACGCAGATTCCCGTCAACGAGCAGCAGGGCAATTCTTTCTCGGCACTCCTTAAGAGCGTCCTGCGGCAGGATCCAGATATTATTCTGGTCGGCGAGGTGCGCGACGCGGAAACTGCCCGCATTGCCGTCCAAAGCGCAATGACAGGTCACCTGGTCTTCTCTACCGTCCACGCGCGCGATGCCATCGGCGCCGTTTACCGCCTGCTGGACCTGGGAGTCGAGCCATATCTCGTATCTTCCGGCCTGCAACTCGTTCTTGCACAAAGACTTGTGCGCCAACTCTGCCCCCATTGCCGCAAGGCAGTCAGGCCCACTCCTGAGCAACTGGCCACCATGGCCAGGCTGGGAGTGAGGCCCAAGGGGAACATTTTTGACCCCAAAGGCTGCCGCCGCTGTCTGAACACTGGATTTTTTGGTCGCAGGACAGTTGTAGAATTACTGCAGTTTAATCAGGCGCTGCGCGAGGTGATCCTCAAGACGCCGACCATGCAGGAGATTATCAAGACCCTGGGACCGGACAATTATGTGCGGCTGGCGGAAAACGGGTATCACCTCGTCGCGGATGGTGTGACCAGTTTCGACGAAGTGGACCGGGCCGTCATGTAACCGTTTTATCCCGTGATGTAGTTCTTTCAAGTCACGGTTATAATAGGAGTTACACGTTGTAATTGGCGGCGGGCTGACTTGGCGAGTATCTGCGCAGGTCTTTTAAGGGAGCGGGGAGCAGTTTCTTGCAGCTTTTATGCTGTATGCGACTGTTACAGCAGGGAATCTGTAGTCCGGCACGGGCATTGGAAGGATTTGTGCGTGAATGAAGTTCGCTCCATCACGGTCTCCCCGGGTCTAAAGGTCGGGGAGTACGTTCTCGACGAAAAAATCGGCCAGGGCGCCTTTGGCGAAGTCTGGAGCGCCCATCATCGGGCCTGGACTGACCAGAAGGCGGCCGCGAAGATTCCCACCGATTCGGTTTTCCTTCGCCAGCTTCAAAGCGAGGGCTTCAGTCTCAGCCGGCTGAACCACCCCAATATCGTAAAGGTGGTCGGGTTCGATCCGACCGCGTCGCCGCCCTATCTCCTGACGGAACTGGTGGATGGGCCGAGCCTGCGGCAGCTTATCAGCGCGGGCAAGCTCACGATCGCCGATGCCTCTGCGATCATGCGGCAGATTCTGCTGGGCCTGGCCTACGCGCATAAGCAGGGCGCCGTGCATGGCGATCTCAAGCCGGAAAACGTGCTGACGATGTCAACTGCCGCGATGGAAGGGTTTCGATCACAAGGGTCCGTCAAGCTCGCGGATTTTGGCGTGGGAGTGCTCGCCGTGGCGGCGCTTCTGGGCAACGGCGGTTCGTCGCGCCTGATGGGGAGCGACCGGATCGCGCCCATCGGCACCGTGGCCTATATCGCGCCCGAGCAGCGCGAGGGCGGCGCCCCGGACCCGCGCGGCGATCTGTTTGCCTGCGGGGTGATCCTGTTTGAGTTGCTCACCGGCGAACGGCCCGCCGGCGCGGAATCGCCGGGCGATTTGAATCCGCAGGTTCCCCGGCACTTTGACGACCTTTTCCGCCGCGCCTACGCCCGGCGGGATCGGCGCTTTACATCGGCGGAGGAATTCATCGCTGCCTTGGACGGCGTGGAATTGGCCCCGGCGGCGCCGAGACCGCCTGCACGGCCAGCCCCCGAGGAAAAGGACGACCTGATCGCCCTTCGAGCCGATGATGAGCCGGAGCGCCCGTCAAGGCAGGAGCCGGGTCCGCCGATTCCGGTAGCGCCGCCGAAATCCCGGCGCTTGCCGCCTGTGGCACGCCAGCCCGAGGAGCAGCCGGTATCGCAGCGGATTGACCTCGAACCGGTGGAACGCGAGCCGCCGTTTCGCGAGCCAGTCGTCCGGGAGACTATCGAGCCTGAGCCGATCGCTCCCGAGCCAGCCTCGGTGCGCCATGCAGCGCCAGTCCGGCAGCAGCACCGCACGGTGGTTATCGACGAGCTGGCGCGCCGGCCGCTGCGGTCGGCCGACGACCTTCGCGCGCTGTTTCAGCGGGCCAACCTGAGCCGCACGCTGGACGAAGGAGAAGTTCTCAACCTGCGCCTGCGCCTGGACACGTGGGCGGAGTCAATCGGCGGCGTGCCGGACTTTGGGCAAAAACTTCAGATCACCGAGGCGCTGGAATGCCCCTATTACCGGGTCAGCGTGACCACGCATTTTGAGCCGGGCGAGCGGGGTGAGAGTGAGCCGCTGGAAGGGGCAGTCGTGCTGGCCAATCCGGCCGCGGCGCAGGATTGCGGGCGAAAGCTTGTGCCGGACGATTTTGTGCCGCTGGTGCACATTTCCACGGGCGCGATTCTGCCCGGCTTGCTGGAGACGATTTCTGCCCCGGTTATCCGCATGGCGACGCACAATCTGGTGCAGTCCGCCAAGACGCAGGCTGGCGGACGGCGCATCGCCAGGCAGGAGTTGAAGCTGGCCCGGGCCACGGTGCTCAGTCTGCGCTGGCTCGCGGAAACGCAGGAGGGGCAGGCGCCCGGCGAGCAGAGCGCCTGCTTTGCCGGTTCGGGTTTGCAGGTGGTGGCCCCGACGGCGCCGGTCATCCGCATGCGCGATGAAGTCCTCCGGCGCGCCGCCACGTTGCTGGACAGCAACGATATCGGCGCCGGCATTGCTGAATTGCGCCAGATGTTTTACGCCTCCAGCGCCGTCCAGCCGCGCGCCGAGCAAATGCTGGTGGCGCTGCGCTCCAAGCTGGCGTCGGCATACATGTCGCTGGCGGATGCGTCGCTGGGAAACCTGGGCGTTTTCGAATCATTGACCTATAGCGACAAGGCCAGTGAATTCATGCCGGGCAAGGATGATGCCTCCGCGCACGTGGGGCGGGTCTATAAGGGCGCCTATTGGATTCAAATCGGGCCGGGCCTGACGATCGGCCTGGTTTTCGGGCTCATCGCCGCTTTTACGCGCCCGTTTTTCTACGGATATGTCGGCGCGTCAATCGCCGCCATCGTGGCCGGATTGCTGTGCTGGACGACCCTCAAGCTGCGGCCGGCGCGCACGGACATCGCCTTCTGCCACGCCTGCCTGCTGCCGCTGGCGCTGTCGGCGATCCTGGCCATGGGACCCAAGAGCCTTCATCAATACGGCGGCGACGTTGCCGTGCTGATCATGCTGGGAATCGTTCTGGTCATAGACCGCATGGTCTTCGACAAATACGGCTACTGGCTCCTGCGCCCGGCGAGTCCCCTGCCCTTGGCCGGGGCGCCGCTGGATATTCTCAATCAGATTCAGACCATGCTGGAAGCCGATTGGGAAAAGCTGCGCGACCACTACCTGCAACTACCGCCCCTCTATAAACACGCATCGGCCAAGCTCTCCGGCGCGGCCGGCGACAAGCCAGGCGACATCGACGAGCTTGGGCTGCCGGAAGAGCCGTAGGCGCTCGATCTGAAGAAGGAAAACCCGGCGGTCAGCGGAGGAATGTGGGACGCTGAACATTGAAAAAGCCTTCACCGTTTTCACCAACCTGGGAAATTGCATGATTCAACTCGGCTTTTACGGAGCGGCCGGCGAAGTCACCGGCTCGTGCTACCTGCTCACCACCGATCGCGCTCGCGTGATGATCGACATGGGGATGCACCAGGGGGAACGCGAAGCCGATGCGCATAACCGGCGCATGCCGCCCATCGAGCCGGGGAAGATCGACGCGGTCGTGCTGACCCATGCGCATCTGGACCACTGCGGGCGCTTGCCGCTGCTGGTGAAGCGCGGATATCGCGGGCCGATTCATTGCACCGGGGCCACGGCGGATGTGGCCGATCTCATCCTCCGCGATTCGGCGGCGATTCAGATGGAGGACGCCGCGCGATTCAACACCCATCTGCGCCGCGACGGCGATTCCTTAGCCCAGCCGCTTTATGACGATCGCGACGCGGCCCAGGTCCTGCGGCAGATGACCGCGACGGAGTACAACCAGCCCAGGACGATTGCCCAGGGGATCAGCATCAAGTTCATCAACTCCGGCCACATCCTGGGGGCGGCAAGCGTGCAGATGACGGTAGAAGATGGAACTCGCTCGATTGCAATCGTCTTTTCCGGCGACGTGGGCGTTTGCGGTTCGCCGATCCTGCAAGACCCCACCACGCCGACGCCGGCCGACGTGGTGCTGCTGGAATCCACCTACGGGGACCGCAATCACAAGCCGCTGCCGGCGACGCGGGACGAGTTGCTGGCGATCCTGCAAAAAGCGCAGGCCGACGGCGCGAAGGTGATCGTTCCCGCGTTTGCCGTCGGCCGGACGCAGGACCTGATCTTTTATGTCGGCGAATTTTTGCGCGAGGGGAAACTGAAAAGCTTAGACGCATACGTGGACAGCCCGATGGCGTCGTCGATCTCGAAACTTTATGCCAATCACCACGAAGGCTACGACGCGCGGGCCAGCGAATTGCTGGCGCAGAATCTGTCGCCGCTGGATTTCCCGGGCCTGCATTACATTCGCACCGTCGATGAGTCCAAGCGGCTCAATGACGCCAAGGGATTCATGATTATTATTTCCGCCAGCGGCATGTGCACCGGCGGACGCATCCTGCATCATCTTCATCACAACCTGAACGATCCGCGCACGCAGGTGCTCATCGTGGGCTATCAGGCGCAAGGCTCATTGGGCCGGCAGTTGGTGGACGGCGCAAAAAGCGTAACAATTTTCGGCGACAATGTTGCGGTAAAGGCCACGGTGCACACGCTCGGCGGCTTCTCCGCGCACGCAGGCCAATCCGGGTTGCTTGCCTGGGCCGCGCCATTCCAGCAAAGCAGGCCGCGAATGTTCCTGACCCACGGCGAAGACGGGCCAAGGGCGGCGCTATTCGGGCAGCTCAAAACGAAGATTGGGTTGGAGGCGGGGATGCCGAAATATGGGGATGTGGTGGAGTTGTAGGGGGCGGAGTAGCATTAGGGACGGGCATGTAACTGCCTTTGGAATCACCGATCCGGATTCTACAGATGCGAGTGTTGCGAATTATCGCCGTATTCGCGGTTCCTGTCACGATATATATCGCGTGGTGCGAAATCCGCATAGCACGTGAGAAAGATGAATTCAACGCATTCAGGGAGGTCCACAACGACACAAAAATAATCGGAAGGACCGAACAAGATATTGTTCGGATGTACGGCAGTCCATTCAATATTGACAGGTCATATGGGGGTGAGATCGAGTCAATTACCTATCTAGATCCCGGCTACTGGTATTACTGTCACATATCGATGAAGAGCGGTGTTGCGGTGCGAGTGTCGTTCGAAGGGCTCGCGATTCCGCCCGGCCCGAAATACTCAGAGTGATCAAGGTCGCCCCTTGCCCCGCGCGTCAAACCGGATACGCTGTGTGAGTCTTAACGCAACTCCATGCAACCCACACTCGACTGGCACGATATCGCACTTCGCCTCACCCTGACCTTGGCGGCCGGCATGTTGGTCGGCCTCAATCGCGGCGAGCATGGCAGGCCCGCGGGATTGCGCACGACGATGATGGTCTCTCTGGCCGCTTCGTTGGCCATGATTCTGGCTAACCTCATGCTCGAAACGGTCGGCAAGCATCCCGATTCGTTCGTCAACATCGACCCCATGCGGTTGCCGCTGGGGATACTCACCGGCATGGGCTTCATCGGCGCGGGCGCCGTGTTGCGGCGGAAGGACACGGTCACCGGCATTACCACTGCGTCGACTCTCTGGCTTGTCACCGTTGTCGGCCTGTGCATGGGCAGCGGCCATTTTCTGCTGGGTCTGACGGCCACGGTTTTGGCGCTAATCGTCCTCGAAGGATTGTGGTGGGTGGATCGGGCCATGCATCAGGACCGCCACGCGATGCTGGTCGCCGTCCTCGACCCGCAGGGGCCGAGCCACGATGAAATTAGCGCAATCCTCACAACCGAGGGATTCTGGATCGCATCGTACGCCGTGACTTATTTGCAACCCTCGCAGCGGCGGCGGATCGCCTGCGAGGTGCGCTGGCGCGGGCGGCTCATTGATTTCAAGCCGCCGGAGGTGCTGGAAAAGCTGATCAAGCGGCCCGGCGTGCTGAAATTGCAGTGGCGGCCATAATTCGGGACACTGTAGTAGGGGTGAAGCGCGGAATTGCCAGGCAGCGGAGGTTTTCAAACCCGCCGGCCTCTCCTAGAATAACGGCAACGGATGTTTCTAGTGTCCAATCAACATATTGATCGCCTGCGGCTGAATATCCAGAGCGTCTTCCTCGGCTCGCCGCGCGCGGTGGATTTACTGCTGGTGGGATTGATCGCGCGGGGGCACGTGCTGATTGAGGATGTGCCTGGAGTGGGCAAGACGGTGCTGGCCCGCAGTTTGGCGCGGAGCATCGACTGCAAGTTCTCGCGCATCCAATTGACGCCCGATTTGCTGCCTTCGGATGTGCTGGGCGTGAGCATTTACAATTCCCTGACCCAGAACTTTGATTTCAAGCCCGGGCCGATCTTCGCGAATATTGTCCTTGCCGACGAGATCAACCGGACGACGCCGCGCACGCAGTCGGCGTTATTGGAGGCGATGAGCGAGGAGCAGGTGAGCGTCGAGAACCAGACGCTGCCGCTGAAGCGGCCGTTTATGGTGGTGGCGACGCAGAATCCGTTTGAGTTTGAAGGGACGTATTACCTGCCGGAGAATCAGCTTGACCGGTTCCTGCTGAAGATCGCCGTGGGATATCCGCCGCGCTCGTCGGAGCACAAGATTCTCACGACTCAGCCCGGGCGGGCGGCGCTGGCGGAATTGAAACCCGTGATGACGGCCGAGGAAGTGGTGACGTTGCAGGACGCCGCGCCAAAGGTGCACGTCGAGCCGGCGGTGCTGGACTACATCCTCGACCTGGTTGAGGCGACGCGCCGCGACGAGCAATTGCACCTGGGCGTTTCGCCGCGCGGAGCGCTGGCGCTGACCCAAGCGGCGCAGGCGTCGGCAGTCGTATCGGGGCGCGATTATGTCATCCCCGATGATGTGAAGCGGCTGTTTTTGCCGTGCTGTGCGCACCGGGTCATCAGCAAAACGTATTTACACAATGGCGACGCGCAGGCGACCAGCCAGATGTTGCAGGCCATATTGGACAAGACGCCGGCGCCGAGGTGAGGGTTTTGGGGACGCGGCGCCACGGCGAGTGACTGTGGCCGATTCGAGTCGGTTAACGTCAGAAGTACCCTCACCCCAGCCCTCTCCCTGAGTAGATGGAGAGGGGGAAAGAGGCGGATCATTCTGCATTCACTCTGGTGAACAGTGGCCAAATCCCCAGGACAACCCGACATCACCCCGATCCGGCGCAAGCCGACGTTTGATTTTTCGCTTACGGGATTGGTCTACTGCGGCACCATGCTGCTGATGGGCGTTGCGGCTATTAATGGGCAGGCCAATCTGCTTTTTGGTGTCTTTGGCTTGATGATCGGCGTGCTGCTGGTGAGCGGGATCATCTGCCGCATGGTGCTGAGGCAATTGAAGGTGACGCGAACGCTGCCGGAGCTTTGCACGGTTGGCGAGCCTGCCACGGCGATATACAAGTTTCAAAATCAAAAGAAATATTGGCCGAGTTTGTCGGTGACGTTGTCGGAACTGGAAGGAGCGCGTGCGTTTGAGCGGCCGCCTTCGGTGTATCTTCTTCACGCGGCGGCGGGGATGACGGCGTCGGTGCCGATGGAATTTGTGCCGGCGCGGCGCGGGAAGCATCAGTTGGGGCATTTCCAGCTTTCGACGAGTTTTCCGTTTGGATTTATCCGCCGCGCGTTTGACCGGGCCGAGCCGGACGCGCTGCTGGTCTGTCCGCCGCTGGGGCGAGTGAGCCGCCAGCTTTTAGGGTTGTGCCGGACGGATCAGCGCGATAACGCGCCGGTGAAACCGCGTCCGGGCGGGCAGGACGAGTTTTACGGTGTCAAAGAGCATCGCCAGGGGGACAACCCGCGCTGGATTTACTGGCGGCGCACGGCCCGCACGCCGGGGCTGATGGTGAGCAAGGAGATGACGCAGGTCGCGCCGCCGCGGCTGATGCTGCTGGTGGACACGTATCTCGCGCATCCCACGCGCGAGGATTTGGCGACGGTCGAGAAGACCCTGGCCATGGCCGCGAGCCTGGCGAGCCAGGGGTTGGAGGAGGGGCTTGCGGTCGGGTTATGCGCCTGGGACCGGGACGACTGGGCGATCCTGCCGCCATTGCAGGGCAAGCGCCAGCGGCGGGATGTTTTGGCGGCGCTGGCGCGGCTGCCGCGGAATTCGGTGGTTGATTCGCGCCGGCTTTTGGATGCGTCGTCAGGACTCATCAAGAGCGGCACGACGGGCGTGCTGTTCACGCCGCGGGCGATGGAAGTGAGCCTGACGGACAGGTTGCGCGGAGCGATGGTGGTGGTGGCGACACTTTCGCCGTCGGCCAATGCGTGGTTCACGTTTGATTCCCATGTGGATTTTGAACAATGCATTCCGCTGGAGGAAGATTCGCCGGCCAATACACACGGACAGGCCGAACCGAAACGCGCGCGCTGGCCGTTGGAGTTTGAGAACGCCGGTTAAACACTATGTATGACATCCGTCAATTTCGTCCGGCGCTTTATGTCCTTCTGGCGATGGGCGTAACGGGGTTCGCCGTCGCCGCGGACGATGCATCGCTGTGGCTGGTGTTCATGGTTGGAATCGGCGTGAACGCGTGGCTGGTCAAGACGGGCCGTTTTGTTCCCCTCTCGCGCCTGTTGGCGGCCGGGGCGACGGTGCTGGCGCTGATTTATATCGCCGCGGTCATCCGCCAGCAGCAGATGCAATTGGGGTCGGCTTCCATCGTGGTGGTGGGAGAATTTCTGGTGCTGATGCACCTGGTGAAACTCTATGAGCAGCGGTCCAACCGCGATTATGCGCAGCTTCTGATCCTCAGCCTGCTGCTGATGGCGT
>JBEKYH010000045.1:0-23879 GCA_049511115.1 Tepidisphaeraceae bacterium
GATGACGCGCACGATCCCCTTGCGGCGGACAATCTTGCAATTCTCACAAATTCGCCTGACGCTGGCTCTGACTTTCATGGCTTCGCTCACCTTGTTTGGCAATGTCGAATGGTCAACTATAGCAAGTCCTGCGGCCCGCCTCAAGAGGCTGAGCTCCGAAGGACTGAGCGCTGAGGACTGCGGACCGAGAGGGAAGCTGGAATTTAGCTCAGTCCTCAGTCCTCGGCCCCCAGTCCTATCCTCCCTTAGCCACCCTCGGCGACCAGGGCGACCGGGCCGGGTCGCCCGTCGGTCAGGATATCCGCCCCGGCATCCGTGACCGCCACCGTATGCTCAAAATGGGCCGCCGGCATGTGGTCCACCGTGTAAACCGTCCAGCCATCGGGATATAGCTCCACATCGCGGCGGCCCATGACCACCATCGGTTCGACGGCCAATGTCATGCCCCGGCGGAGGACGAAATCAGATCGAAGCTGCTCGGCGGTCACGAAATTGGGCACTTTCGGCTCTTCGTGCATCTCCCGGCCGATGCCGTGGCCGACAAACTCGCGGACCACGCTAAAGCCGTGCTTTTCGACGTTGTGCTGCATGAGCCGGGCGATTTCCGACCAGCGCTTCCCCGGGCGGATTTGCGCAATCGCCAGAACCAGCGTCTGCCGCGTGACATCCAGGAGCGTTTGCAACCGCGGGCTGATCTGTCCGATGCCGACGGTGATGGCCGTGTCGGAGCAATAGCCGTCGAGTTTCATGGCCAGGTCGAGGGTCACGATATCCCCCTCTTTGAGCTTTCGCTCGCCGGGGATGCCGTGCACAACGACCTCGTTGACGCTGATGCAGGTGTGGCCGGGGAAACCTTCGCCGGCCTTATACGTGGGATAGTTTTTGCTCATCCCGCGCGCCCCCACCCGCTCCATTTCAATGCGGGCCAGTTCGTCCAGTTCGCCGGTGGTGACGCCCGGGACGGAGGCTGCTTTCATTTTACTGAGGATATCGCAGGCCACCTGCCCCGAGCGACGCATCATTTCGATGTCGTGCCGGTTCTTGATGACGATCAGATTGGATCGCTGCGTCGAATGCACGGTTGTGAGTCCCAAGCGATTATAGACACGCGGCCTGGTTCAGCCGCGCGCTTTGTTGCGGCGCAGTCTAGTATTGCCGCCCCTTGATGCGTTTGCCCTTTTGTCCGCCGGCGCCGCCGAGGAATCCGCTGTAATTGCGCATGAGAAGATTGGCTTCGATTCTCTGCACCATGTCCAGGGCGACCGATACGACGATGAGCAAGCCGGTGCCGCCGAGGAAGGCGCTGATCTGGAAGGGGATGCCCAGGTTTTCGGTCACCGCCATCGGCACCACCGCGATCACGCACAGGAACGCCGCGCCGACATAAGTGATGCGCATCATCACCTTTTCCAGGTAGTCGGCGGTGCGTTTGCCGGGGCGAAGGCCGGGGATAAAGCTGCCGTAATCGCGGAGCTGGTTGGCCATCTCCTTGGGCTGGAACTGCACGGTCGTCCAGAAATACGCGAAGAAGTAGATCATCGCGCTTTCGGTGATGATGTAGACAAATCGGCCGCGGCCAAACTCGTCGTTGAGCCACGCGATGAAGCCCCCGCCAAGGCCCCACTCGTGCAGCTTCCCGAAGATAATGCCGGGGAAGAGCATCAGGGACTGGGCGAAAATGATCGGCATCACGCCGCCGTGATTGACGCGGAGGGGCAAATATTGCCGCTGACCGCCATAAATATGGCGGCCGCGCGTGTGCTTGGCCTGCTGGATGGGGATGCGGCGCTGCGCCTGGGTTATCAAAATAGAGCCGGCGACAACGAAGACGAAGGAGGCCGCTAGGAACAGCACCTTGCCCGGCGTAATGGGCCTGGAGGGATCAGGCTGGCCGGCGCGAAGATTGGTCTGCTGGATCAGTTCGCCGATGGCGCCGGGCATGCGGGCGACGATGCCGGATAGGATGATCAGCGACACGCCGTTGCCCAGGCCGTATTCGTCGATCTGCTCGCCGAGCCACATGAGGAAGATCGTTCCCGCGGTCAGGCAGCACAGACCGGTCAGCCAGAAGCTTAGATTGAAATCAATGAGGAAGCGCCGCTGCACGAGTGGATGGCTCGCGCTGTTCTGCGTCGCCAGCAGGAAGACGGACTGAATTAGGCACAGGGGCACCGTCGCGTAGCGCGTCCATTCCTGAATCTTCTTGCGGCCGGTTTCCCCTTCCTTTTGCAGCTTCTCCAGCGACGGGATCACCGTTCCCAGAAGCTGGAAAATGATCGAGGAAGAGATGTACGGCATGATCCCCAGGCCGAAGATCGTGCTCTGGGTCAGGCTGCCGCCGGAGAAGAGGGAGACGTAATTAGCCAGGCGGCTGGCGGCGGAGTCTTCGCCGTTCTTCTGGCGCTGCGCGTCCAGCTTGGCGAATTGCTCCTGGTCCATCCCCGGCAGCGGCACGTGAAAGCCGATGCGGTAAATGCCCAGCAGCAACAAGGTGAAGAGCACCTTGTTGCGCAGCTCCGGAACGCGAAAAATATTCAGAAAGGTCTGGATCATGAATCACCCACCTCTTGGCCCAGGTTTTGACTCAAACCACACACGCCGTGAAGGCCGGATTGTATCCAAACCCAAGGCCAGGTTCGAGAAGCGGCAAGTGAAAACCCCGTTACCCCATCCGGCCGCTGGTCCCCTCTCCATGTACTCAGGGAGAGGGTTAGGGTGAGGGTCGCATTTCGATCCGCAAACCCATCCGCCATTGCGAAGAAACCCCGCCCTTGCTCTCCCCCTGAGTCCGGAGAGATGGGAAAAATCTCATGCGCTCGGCGGCTCAACCGGCGGCGCTGCGGGCGCCTCAGCAGCAGGTTTCGTCGCGGCCTTAGCCGCGGCCTCCGGAGCCTTCGCGCCGGCTTCAGCGGGCTTGGCCGGGGCATCGCCTTCGGCTTCCACTTTCTTCTTCACCGGCTCGCGCGGGATGAATTTCTTCTTCTCCTTGGGGAATTCAAATACGCCGCCGGCCGCGGTCTGGGCAGCGCCGCCGGCCGCGGCGATCGCGGCGTGGGCCGATTTGCTGTACCAGCCGGCCTGCACGGTCAGCTTGCGGGTCAGTATTCCGTAGCCGAGGATTTTCACCGGCTGCTTGAGGTCAGGGACCAGGCCCTTTTCCTTCATCGCCAGCGCGTCGATTGCCGCGCCATCGTCGAACACATTCAGGTCCTGCACATTGACGATATAGAAGCGATTTTCAAAGTCGTGGTTGCTGAACCCGCGCTTGGGGAAGCGCCGGAAGATCGGGGTCTGGCCGCCTTCATGGCCGCGCTTGATGTACGTGCCGGTGCGGGCCTTGGCGCCTTTGTTGCCCTTGCCGCTGGTCTTGCCCTGGCCGCTGGATTCGCCGCGGCCCTTGCGGGTGGGGCGTTTGTTGCGACGGACGAGCTTGGTGATTTCGTGGATCATGTTACCGCCTTAAACTCCCGCGAATTCGCCGGCGCCCTGCTCCAGTTTCACGCCGCGGATGGTCTCGACCTGGTCACGGTTCTTGAGCTGCCGCAGCGCGGACATGGTCGCCTTGACCAGATTCTTGGGGCTGGTCGAGCCGTAGGCCTTGGTGAGAATGTCGGTGATGCCGGCCAACTCGACGCAGGGCCGAACGCTCTTGCCGGCGGTGACGCCGGTGCCGGGACGGGCCGGAACCAGAACCACCGTGCTGGCGCCGCTGGTCCCCTTGACGATGTGGGGAATGGTCGCGCCCTTGAGATTGATTTTGAACATCGCCTTGCGGGCATCCTTGGTGGCTTTCTCGACGGCCGGCGGAACTTCGTTGGCCTTGCCGTAGCCGATGCCAATGTTGCCCTTGCGGTCTCCGGCCACGACGAGAGCGCCGAAGCTGAAGGTTCGGCCGCCCTTGACGACCTTGGAGCAGCGATAGATGCGCACGACGGCGGATTCCATGCCGCTTTCGTCCGCGCCGCGTCCAGCGCCGCCGCGATCGCGATTGCCGCCGCGTCCGCGCCCGCCGCCTCCTCCACCGCCGCCGCCGCTTCGTCCACGACCGCCGCCACCTCCGCCTCGTCCGCCGCGCGATTCAGCGCCGGGAAAAGCCGCCTGCTGCGGCGCGGCCTGCTGCTCGGCGGGCGCGGGTGCCGCGGGGGCCGCCGCTGCGGCGGGTGTCGGCTCGGAACTGCCTGTATTCTCTTGCTCAGCCATGTGTAATTCTCTTTAGCCGTTCAATCACAACGCTCTTGCACGCTTAGAACTTCAATCCGCCTTCGCGGGCCGCGTCGGCCAGGGCCTTAATGCGGCCGTGATAACGCCTGCCGCCCCGGTCAAACGCCACCGCGCTGATGCCGGCGGCCTTGGCGCGCTCGGCGACGAGCAATCCGACTTTCTTGGCCGCGGCCACATTGCCGCCGTTTTTCAAATCGCCGCGCACATCCGCCGCCGTCGTAGCCACGGCCACCAGCGTCTTGCCGGCGTAGTCGTCGATGACCTGCGCGTAAATGTGCTTGTCGCTCCGGAAGATGGAAAGACGCGGACGCTCGGGCGATCCGAAGAGTTGCTTGCGGATCGACGCCTTGCGGCGGGATAAACGCTTGGCGTTAAGTTTATTTTTATCGGCCACGTTGCACCTACCTCACTTATTTCGCGGCTCCAGCGCCGGCGAACGCCTTGCCCGGCTTGATCTTCACGACTTCGCCATCATAGCGAACTCCCTTGCCCTTGTACGGCTCGGGCTTGCGGACACGACGCACGTCACTGGCGAACTGGCCGACCAACTGCTTGTCGGCCCCGGTCACGTGAATCTTGGTCGTTCCTTCCAACTGCACCGTCACACTGGACGGAATCGGGACGCTGATCGTGTTGGCATAGCCAACCGACAGCACGAGATTCTTGCCCTTGATCTCGGCCTTGTAGCCGACGCCCTGGACTTCCAGCGATTTCTTGTAGCCCTGAGTCACGCCGACCACGCAATTGGCCAGCAGCGACCGCGTCAAGCCGTGCAGCGCCTTGCTCTGCCGCTCATCGTCGGGACGGGCGGCGATCAGTTCCTTCTTGGCCGCATCAAGCGTCACCTTGATGACTGGATGAACGTTCAGCTCGAGCTTGCCCTTGGGGCCTTCAAATTTCACGGACTGGCCCTGCACGCTCACCTTGGCGGCGCCGACAGGGACAGGCTTTTTTCCAATTCGACTCATCGCTCACCTGCAATATTCTGGGCGTTGCAAAATTCTAAACTTCACTCCGACGACTAGCTCACCGTGCAAAGCAGTTCGCCGCCGACATTCTGCTCGCGGGCGCGGCGGTCGCTCATGACGCCCCGGCTGGTGCTGACGACGGAGATTCCCATGCCATTGAGCACGGACGGCATTTCGCCGACCTTCTTATACAATCGGCGGCCCGGCTTGCTCTGGCGGTCGATGGTGTGAATCACCTTTTCGCCCGTGTTGGAGTACTTCAGCGTCACGCGAATCTGCCCTTGGCGGCCGTCCTCGATGACGTCGTAATCCGCGATGTAGCCTTCATCCTTGAGCACCTGGGCAATGCCGGAACAAATTTTACTGCGCGGGATGAGCACCATCCGCCGCCCAACCCGGTTGGAGTTGCGAATCCGCGTCAGCATGTCCGCGATGGGGTCTTGATTATTCATCGCTAAATCTCAGTCCTCTTCTTCGTCTCGTGACCGTTTTGCTTCTTGTTGCCGTTACTTTCTCTTGCCGATTGAATCGTTACCAGCTTGCCTTTTTCATGCCGGGGATTTTCCCGGCCAGCGCCAATTCCCGCAGCATGATGCGGGAGACCTTGAACTTGGAAAGCACGCCGCGAGAACGGCCCGTCAACTGGCAGCGGTTGCGCGAGCGGGTCGGGCTGGAATCGCGCGGCAGCTTGGCGAGCCCCGCGTAATTCTTTTCCTTCTTCAATTGCCGCCGAACTTCGGCGTAGCGCTTCACCAGCGCCTCGCGCCGCTTCTGCTTCGTTACCCAGGCCGTTGTCGCCATAACATTCACTCCGAAATCCGCGTGCCTATGCCGCCGCGGCTTATCTGCCCTCGATCTTGCTGTGTTCCCGGAAGGGGAAACCGAACTGCTTGAGCAATTCCCGCCCATGCTCGACGTTGCCGGCGGTGGTGACCATGGTGATGTTCAGCCCCTGCTGGAACGTCACCTCGGCGCTGTTCACCTCGGGGAAAATCGTCTGTTCGCCGAAACCCATGTTGTAATTGCCCGATTTATCAAACCCGTTGGGGTCCAGGCCGCGGAAGTCTTTGACGCGGGGGATCGCCAATGCGATCAGCCGGTCAAGAAATTCGTACATGCGCCCGCCGCGGAGGGTGACCTTTAAGCCGGTCTCCATTCCCTCGCGGACCTTAAAATTGGCCACGCTCTTCTTGGCCAGCGTGCGCACCGGCTTTTGACCGGCGATGACCGTGAGTTCGCGCTCGGCCTTCTCGAAATTGCCCTTGCCTTCGCCGCCGCTGGTGGCGAAACGACCCAGTCCCATGGACAAAACGATCTTTTCGAGCCTCGGAACCGCAAAGGCGTTCTTGAATCCAAACTGCTGGCTGAGCGCGGGGACGATCTTCTCTTTATAATGGATGAAAAGCCGTGCCGGAGGCGCGGGCGCCTTGGGGGCGTCGGTCTCGACTTCCATCTCCTGAAGGGCCGGGCCTTTGGGCTTGCGGTCCTTCTTCTGCCCGCCGCCTTTGCCATCACCCTTGCCATGCGCGCCGTCGCCTTTGCCCTGGCCTTCCGGTTTGGGCTTCTTGGCTTTCTCTTGTTTTTCCTTCTTGTCGTCCGCCATCGCTTGCCTCTGTCAAACCTTTTCCGTCAAACCGTTTCCGTCAAACCAATCTCGATCAAAAATCGTGCAACAGCCGTTTAAGCTCCACTCGCCGGGACCAGCGGGGCCGCCGGGATCAGCGACGGCATCGCTCCGGCTTTGACGATTCCCAAATCCGTCCCGCCGCGAACGGCGATGCGCCGCTTGACGTTGCTGTCGGTCTTAAACCGCACGCGCGTTCCCTTTCCGCTGGCCGGGTCCAGGGGAAGGACATTGCTCAGGTGAATCGGGGCGTCCTTCTGGATGCGGCCGCCTTGCGGATACCGCTGGCTCGGACGCACGTGCTTCCAGACGCGGTTAATCCCTTCGATCACCACGCGATTCTTATCGGGGATCACCCGAAGAACGCGGCCGGTCTTGCCCTTATCAGCGCCGGCGATCACCATTACCTGGTCGCCGCGTTTTACGTGTCTTGGCATATCGCACCACTCAACAGTCACTTACAAATGTCACTCACAAAAACAGCCCGTTCAACACTCGCCCGATTAAAGCTTCAAACCACCTCGCTGGCCAGCGAGACGATCTTCATGAAATTCTTATCGCGTAACTCGCGCGCCACGGCGCCGAAGATGCGCGTGCCGCGCGGGTTGTTTTCCTTGTCGATCACCACGGCCGCATTGCGGTCAAACCGCACGTAGCTGCCGTCTTCGCGCCGGGTCGGGTGCTTGGTCCGCACAACCACGCAGCGGATGATCTCACCCTGCTTGATCTCGCCGGCCGGCAGGGACTTTTTCACCGCGCAGATGATGACATCGCCCACGTGGGCCACCTTGCGCTTGAACTTGCCCTTGCTGCTGCTGCCGCGCAGGACCTTGATGCACATCGCCTGCTTGGCGCCGGTGTTGTCGGCAATGTCAACGTATGTCTGTTGCTGAATCATTTCACACTCTTACGCGAAACTAAATCATCCGCGACTATGCTTTTCCCGTCATCACGTCTTCAGCCGATACCACAACGGCCCGCTCCGGCGCCCGCTGTACGATCTTGAGAAGGCGATGATGCTTTGTCTTGCTGAGCGGCCGGCACTCGCCGATCTCGACGGTGTCGCCTTCCTTGGCCTCGTTGTTTTCATCATGAGCGTGCAACACGGTGCGCCGCTTGAGAATCTTTCCGTACTTCTGGTGGCGCGTCTGGTAGTTGACAACCACCTTGATGGTCTTGTGTCCCTTGTCCGACGCGACCACGCCGCGGATCGTCTTAAGCAGTGGCCGCTTGGCCGGGGTCGAAGATGCGGTTGCCGTCTCGGTCATGGTTATGCCTGCGCGGGGGCCTTGGCCGCCGCCTCCTGAAGTTGCCGCTGCCGCAGGATCGTCTTGAGCCGCGCGATCTCCTTGCGGGTCTTGCCCAGTTGGCTGGGATTTTCCAGTTTTTCGGTCACGGCCTGCGTGCGCAGGTCAAACAGGTGCTTCTGCTTCTCCGCCAGCTCGTGCGTGAGATGACCCGATTCCATTTCCCGTAATTCCTTGATCTTCATAGCACTACTCTCTTGCCGGCGTCATTAGAATCCTTCGCAACGCCTATCAGGCCACCGCATGACGCCGCGCCACAAATCGGCAGCGAATCGGCATCTTGTGAGCCACGCGGGCCAGGGCTCGCTTGGCCGTCGGCTCATCGACGCCGGTAATCTCGAACATCATGGTGCCCGGCTTCACAACCGCCACCCAGAATTCCGGCTCGCCCTTGCCGTGGCCCATGCGGGTTTCCAGCGGCTTGGCCGACACCGGCTTGTGCGGGAAAATGCGGATGAAAACGCGCCCCTCGCGACGCAGGAAGTGGCTCACCGCGACGCGGCCGGCCTCGATCTGCCGGGCCGTAATCCACGCCCGATCCATGGCCTGCAAGCCGTAGTCGCCGAACGCCACAGTATTGCCGCGCGTCGCATTGCCCTTCATCTTGCCGCGCTGGCTCTTGCGGTACAAAACTCGCTTGGGCATCAAAGGCATAATTCACCTGTCCCGGCACAATCCAAATACAACAAAACCCAAAACCGACCGATCCTCATTTACCTTCGCCCGCGCCGTTGCACGGGACCACCAGGCCGCACATCTGTCTCCAGAACTTCCTCGCCATACAAACCGCGATAAATCCAGGTCTTGACGCCAATCGTGCCGTAGGTCGTGAAGGCGATGGCGTATCCGTAGCTGATATCCGCCTGCAATGTCGTGAGCGGCACCGATCCGGTAACCGCCTTTTCGCTGCGGGCGATTTCCGCGCCACCAAGGCGGCCGGAAACGTTGATGCGAATTCCCTTCGCCCCCGCCTGCATGGTGGCTTCCATGCGCTGTTTCAATACACGGCGGAAACTGGCTCGCTTTTTCAATTGCTCGGCGATCGCCTCGGCCACCAACTGGGCGTTCAAATCCGGGTTCTTGATTTCAATGACCTTGATCGGAGCGACGCGGCGCTTGATCCGGTCTTCCAGTTCGCCGCGGAGCTTCTCAACTTCGGCGCCCTTGGGTCCGATGACCAGTCCCGGGCGGGCCGTCTTGAGGGTGATGGTGACTTCCTCGCGCGTCCGCTCGATGAGAATCTCGCTCACCGCCGCGAATGGCGGGCGGCGGTTGAGCTTGGTGTCGATCAGGCGGCGGAGCTTTTGATCCTCCACCAGGAAGTCGCCATACGCCGCCTTGGGCGCGTACCAGCGGCTCTTCCAGTCCTCGGTGATTCCCACCCTGAACCCAATTGGATTGACCTTCTGACCCATGGTTACCCAGTCGTTGGTAAAGTGCGTCTCTTGTTACTCTTCCAATTCGACAATGACTCTAAAAAAACTACTCGGCCCGCTCGTCCAGCTTCACCACGAGGTGGCTGGTGCGCTTCATGATCGAATAGGCCTTGCCGCGATCCTTGGGCTGAAACCGCTTCATCACCGGACCGGGATCAACCCAGCATTCGGCGACATACAGGGCGTTGCGGCTGGTCACTTCCTGCTCGGCGGCGTTGGCGACGGCCGACCGCACCACGCGCTCGATCATCGGCGCCACGCGCTGCTTGGAAAATCGCAACATGCTGATGGCGTCATCCACGTCGCGTCCGCGGATCATGTCCATCACCAATCGCGCCTTGCGGGGCGCGATCCGCGCGAATCGATGTTTGGCTAAAAAGGGCATAACCAACTCTCTGTCTCAGCCTCGGTCAGGAGAAAAAACTCCTCGAACCGTGAAAAATCACCGCCGTTACGTTCGTCCACTCAATTAAGACGGCGCCGGAGCTCCCGGGGCGGCGGCCTTCTTGCCGCTGTGGCCGCGGAAGATTCGCGTCGGCGAAAACTCGCCGAGCTTGTGGCCGACCATATCTTCCTGCACGAACACCTTGAGGAACTTGTTGCCGTTGTGGACCTCAAAGGTATGGCCCACGAATTCCGGGATAATCGTGCAAGCCCGCGCCCAGGTGCGGAGCGGCTGCTTGGCCCGGTTCTCGTTCAGCTTGGCCACCTTGCGGTAGAGCTTCTCGTTAACAAACGGTCCTTTTTTTGCGCTGCGGCTCATGGCTCCTCAATCTCAAATCGCGGTTCTCAAATTCACGGTTCCCATCACCGTTCTTTGGCTACAAAACCTGAACTACTTGCGTTCGCTCACCGTCCTCTTTGCCTTTTCTAATTCAAACTCACCGTCTGCGGCCGCTGCTGGTGCGTGCCGAACTTGCGGCGGCGGAGGATGAGTTTCTCGCTGTTCTTCTTATGGCTGCGGGTGATGCCGCCCTTGGCGGGCACGCCGGTGCGGCTGACGGGATGTCGTCCGCCGTTGCTTCGGCCTTCGCCGCCGCCCAGGGGATGGTCGATGGGGTTCATCGCCTTGGCCCGGGTGTGCGGCCGCTTCCCCATGTTTCGCATGCGGCCGGCCTTGCCGATGCTGACGTTGATCCAGTCGAGATTGCCCAACTGGCCGATCGTCGCGCGGCAGGCGCTGCGGACGCGGCGCATTTCGCCGCTGGGCAGGATGATGACCGCCCATTCGCCTTCGCGGGCGCCCAATCGGCCCACGCCGCCGGCCGTGCGAACCAGCTTGCCGCCCTGGCCGGGGTTCATCTCTATATTGTGTATTTCCAACCCCGTCGGGATGCTGGCCAGCGGAAGGCAGTTGCCGATTTCCGGCGGAGAATCCGGCCCGCTGATAACCGTCGCGCCGACTTTCAAGCCATTGGGGCCAAGGATATAAGCCTTTACGCCATCGGCATATTGGATCAGGGCGAGGTGAACCGATCGGTTGGGATCGTATTCGATGGCGATGACCGTCGCGGGCTGGCCGTCCTTCTGGCGCTTGAAGTCGATGGTGCGATACAGCCGCTTGTTCCCGCCGCCGTGATGCTTGGCGGTGATGACGCCGCGATGATTGCGACCACTGGCGCGCCGCTGGCCGTGAACCAGCGCCTTTTCCGGCTTGAATTTGGTCAAGACGGCTTTGTAGTCGATCACCGAGCCGGCCCGGCGGCCTGGGGATGTCGGATTGTAAAATTTGATCGCCATGTCTGGTTCCTAGAAAAGCTCAATCCTCGCGTCGCCGGCCAACACAACCATGGCTCGCTTCCACTCGCTGGTCTTGGCCATCTTGTAGCGCGAGCGGCGCGGCTTGCCCTTGCGGTTCATGGTCCGCACATCCGCCACCTGCACGTTGTAAAGCCGCTCGACGGCATTGCGGATTTGCATCTTGTTGGCTTCGCGATGCACCTCAAAGGCATAGCAATTGCGGGTCGCCTGGAGATGCGTGCTTTTCTCCGTGATCAGCGGGCGGATGATGACGTTAATGTCGTCCATGGCGTTTTTGCTTCTCGATTACGCGGTCTTATTTTCTTTGGGCAAAGTTCCCAGGAGCTGTTCAAAACCGGCCTTGGTCATCAGCAGCGTTCGCGTCCGCATGATGTCCCAGGCGTTTAATTGCGTGACGGTCGTCAACGTCGTCCGCTCCAGGTTCCGCGCCGAGCGGGCCAAAATCGGATCGTTGTCCGTCATGGCAAACAGGCAGCTTCGGTCGATTCCGAGGGCCTTGTACACCTGGGCCATCAGCTTGGTCTTTGGCTCGGCCAGTTTGATTTCCGTGACCACGCGGATGTCGTTGCTCTGGATTTTGCTGAGTATCGCGCTATTGCGAGCCAGACGCCGGGCCTTTTTGGGAAGGGCCTGACGCCAATCCTTGGGGCGCTTTTGCTTGGCATGGCCGCCGCCTTTGCGGACGGGCTGGCGGATAGTTCCCATGCGGGCGTTGCCGGTGCCTTTTTGACGGAAGATTTTGCGGGTGGAACCAGCCACTTCGCCGCGGGCCAGCGTGCGAACGCTGCCCTGCCGCTTGTTGGCATGGTACATAACCAGCGCCTGCTTCAGGAGTTCGGGCCGCACCTCGGTGCCGAGGCGAGCCTCATCCACTTGAAGGGTTTCCACCTTCGCGCCGGTCTGATCGAATACGGGGACTTCCAGCATTCTATTCTTCCTGTTTTCTGATCCTGGCAGTGATCGACTTGCGGACAAAAAGAAGCCCTCCATTTGGACCAGGGAGGGCGCCTTTAATCAGGAGTAAGTTTTTAGCCGCGTCGATGGAGACCAAGGGGTGATTCCGCGTGGTGACGCGATCCATGCCCATGTGGCCGCCCATGCGCATGCCCTTTTTGGGCTTGCCGCACTGGCCGCGCCAGGTGGCGCGCGAGGCGATCGACCCGGGGCTGCGGTGCTTGCGTTCGGTGCCGTGCGAGGCGCACTGGCCGCCGAAGTGATAGCGCTTCATGACGCCGGCAAATCCCTTGCCCTTGGAGACGCCGATCACATCGACATATTGAACGCCGTCGAAAATCGCCGCCGTCACCGTCGCCCCGGCGGTCAGTTCCGTCGGCTGCTTGAGGCGGACTTCATGAAAGTGCCGCAGGGCGGAAAGCCCCGACTTGGCACAGTGCCCGATGAGCGGCTGCGTCGTCAGCTTGGCTTTCACGTCGACAAACCCAAGCTGCACCGCCGTATACCCGTCGGACTCGATGGTCTTGACCTGCGTGACCGAACACGGGCCGGCTTCAACGACGGTCACGGGAACAACTTTTCCCTTTTCGTCGTAGATGCGTGTCATACCGATTTTTTTGCCGAGCAGCGCGGGAGTCATAACTTACTCACCAGTTCGAGGGCGGCGACATTTCGCCCAAACCGCTTCTAAACCAAACGGCACAATCATCCTGTGACACGCGGCTCGAAGGCTTACAGCCTTAAGAGCAATCGGGTTCTTGGATGAACCCCACGGTCAGCCGATTTTGGACAATTAAAAACGCCCCGATCACTTGGGGCGTCTGGAAATTGCAATATTTTAGGCCTTGATCTTAACGAAAACGCCCGCCGGGACTACCAGCCGATTAAGCGTCTCCACTGTGCGGCCGGACCATTCGAAGATGTCAATCACGCGCTTGTGCGTGCGCATCTCGAATTGCTCGCGGCTCTTCTTGTCAATATGCGGACTGCGAAGAACCGTATACCGCTCGATGCGCGTAGGCATGGGGATCGGGCCGCAGACCCGGGCATTGGTCCGCTTGGCATGGTCGACGATTTCCTTCGCCGACGCATCCAGCGCCCGGTGGTCGTAAGCTTCCAATCGAATGCGAATGCGTTCGCCGGTCATTTTGGTCCTTTACCGCGATTTCTCAAAACCACTTTTCACAAACCAGATTTCCACCAGGCGGCCGTAACTTCCGACCGACTGGGGAAAGGGGGTGGATTTTACTGAACCTTTATCGAGTGTCAAGCTTGCGCTTGTGAAGTTTATTGTCTGGCCATCCTCTTTTGGCAATAAAGGGCTTGCCGGTGCGCGCAATGAGGAATAAACGCAACTGCGTCGAAGCCGCTCGAGGGCGCCGATCAAATACGCCCACGCTTGTCCCACCCGCGCATTCCGCGATAAGATCGGGTTACGACGTGCCCGAAGAACTCAAAATCATCCTCTACCCCGATCCGCGGCTGCGCAAGATGAGCAAGCCGGTGAAGGAGTTCAATTCCGAACTGGCGCTCCTCGCGGCCAGGATGCTTGAACTCATGCGCGAGGCCAAGGGCGTCGGGCTGGCTGCGCCGCAGGTGGGCAAGAATATCCGACTCTTTGTCATGAACGCGACGGGTAAGCCGGAAGATGATCGGGTCATTGTCAATCCAGCCCTTTCCGAGGCCGAGGGAGAAGAGACGGCCGAAGAGGGCTGTCTGAGCATTCCCGATGTGAAAATCGACGTGCTCCGCGCCAAAACCTTGAAATTGGAAGCCCATGACCTCAGCGGTAAGCCCATCGAGGAGACGCAGAGCGGCTATGTCGCGCGCATCTGGCAGCACGAGTTTGACCACCTTAACGGCACGCTTTTGACTGACCGCATGGGTCCGCTGGCCAAGATCACCCATCGCCGCAAGTTGAAGGAGCTGGAAGATCAGTGGGCGTCAGATCACCCCGACGAAAAAGAAAAGAAGACACGCAAGTGATGCACCATCGATGACCCCCATGCGCGTCATTTTCGCCGGCAGCGGGGCCTTTGGTCTGCCGACGCTGGAGGCGCTTAAACCGCACGTGGTTCAGGTCGTGAGCCAACCGGATCATCCGGCGGGGCGAGGGCGCAAACTGACGCCCACGCCAATCAGCAAATTCGCGTTGGAGAATAATCTGCCGCTGTTGCGAACGCCGGATATCAACGCCGAAACGCTCGCGGAGGCTGACGTAATGGTCGTCATCGCGTTTGGGCAGAAGATTTCGCCGGCCAAGGTGAGTCATCCGCGATTGGGAAGCATCAACCTGCACGCGTCGCTGCTGCCCCGGTTTCGCGGCGCGGCGCCGATCGTTTGGACAATGCTCAGTGGCGCAAATGTCGCGGGGAACTCGGTGATCCGCCTTGCCGAGCGCATGGACGCCGGGGCGATCCTGGCGCAATCGCAGTTAGATATTTTGCCCCTGGAAACCGCCGGTGAATTGCACGACCGGCTGGCAAGCGACGGCGCGCCGCTGATTCAGCGCGTGCTCGATGACCTGATCTCCGGCCGCGCCGTCGAAACAGCACAGGATGAATCGCTCGCCTGCCCTGCCCCTAAGATTCATCGCCGCGATGCGAAATTGGATTTCACGCGAGGGTCGCAGGAGATCGCCCGGCGAATTCGCGCCCTTTGGCCCTGGCCGGGATGTCACGTCCGCCTGCTCGACGCAGCCGGTGATGAAATCCAACGCCTCTCCCTCGCCCGCGCCAAGAAGAGCGAATCCGAGGGCGACCGCTGGCGGCCTGGCGAGATCGAAACCACCGGCGCGGTGCGCTGCGGCGACGGGGCGATTGAGATTCTTGAGCTTCAACCCGAGGGACGCCGCCCCATGGCGCTGGCGGACTTCCGCCGCGGCCACGGGTGGATGCCGGGCATGCGCGTGCAGTCCATCACCGAATAATCACCCTCTCCCAACGCACCATGTCCGCACGCGACGCCGCATTGCTCGAACTCGACGCCAAACGCCTGCCGGGTTGGCTGGCGGATTTGCTCGCGTCGCGAAAAGGTGCGCCGCTGAATGATCCGCGCGATCGCGCGCTTGCCGATCGGCTGGCTGTGGGCGTAGTGAAGAACCTGTTTTTCCTGGAGGAGTTGGCCACCCATTATTCCGGCCAGCCGCTGGAAAAGATCGACCCGCTGGCCCGCAAAATCCTCGCCGTCGCGTTGTATCAATTGCGGTTCATGGACCGGATTCCCCCATCAGCCGCCGTCAATGAAGCCGTCACACAGGCCCGCCGCTTCGGGTTGCCGCGCGCGACGGGATTCATCAACGCCGTCCTTCGCAACAGCCTGCGTGATCCGGCGCCTCTGGCGCCATCAGCCGAGACCGAGCCGGCGCAATACGCCCGCCGCATCCTTTCGCACCCCGTCGAATTGTTCGAGCGTTTCGCCCGCCTCCACGGCGCGGCGTTGGCGCTGGAGTTTTGCCGGCATAATAATTCGGAGCCGCCAACCATCCTGCGCCTCTTTCCTGGAGTTCGCGTCGAACAACTCGCGGCCGAAGGCGTTTCATTGCAACCTCACTCATCGCCCAATATGTATGTTGTCGAAGGAGCGAGGCACGCGCTATTGGCGGAGTGGTCCCAAGCCGGCCTGGCGCAGGTCCAGGACCCAACCTCGGCCGCTGTTTTGGCCCACCTCGATCTTAAATCCGGCCAGCACGTCCTCGACCGCTGCTGCGGCATGGGAACCAAAACCTTCCAATTGCGCGATGGCGTCGGCCCAGAGGGCAAGATCGTCGCCGTCGACCCCTCGGCGCCCCGCTGCGCCGCTTTGAACCAACTCCTGGCTCAGCGCAAGATCGAAAACGTAAAAGTCATCCGCGCCTCAACACTCGGCCCGCAGCACGCGCCCTTCGACCGCATCCTCATCGACGCCCCCTGCTCCAACAGCGGCACACTCGCCCGCCGCCCCGAGGCACGGTATTTCCAGGACGACAATTCGCTCCTCTCGCTCGCAAAATTGCAGGACGCGATCCTCGCCGACACCGCCCCCCTCCTCTCCTCGGGCGGCCTGCTGCTCTACAGCACATGCAGCGTCTGGCCTGAGGAGAATGAAGAGCGCGTCGCGCATTTCCAACGCGATCATGGCGATTACGAATTGGTCGAGCAGATCACTACTCTGCCGTCGGCCGACGTTGCGGCGGATCAGTATCATGACGGCGGATACGTCGCCGTGTTGCGGCGGCATACCAAATGAAGATAATTGGTGAACTGTCTGCGCGGGAGAGTTATGAACCTCGCCGATGTGAAATGGACCGGTACCGGCGGCCACGCAAACAATGGGACGGTCGGGAGAGAACGGTCGGAATGGTACGCCGTTGCGACGCTGAGCGTCGAGTCGGGATATCTGGGCGTTTCTGACCTATTCGATTCGAGTTTTGTTGGCGCCGAAGTCCAGCGAGGCGTTTATTTTGTCGAGGCTAGGATAATTGAATTCGGCGGCTGTCTTCGTATTTCTCGGTTGCGCGCCTCTGCGGGCGCGGAAAACTCATCCCGTGGGGAGATTCGCGGACATGTCGCTGTTGACGGCGGCTGTGTGATGGTTGCCGATTTCAAAGATATTCGAGCCAGCCTCACACCCGCGGAGGTTGATGAGTTCGCGCAACTGTCGTCAACCTTTCGGTTTGCGACGTGTGATATCTGCCGGCTAAATTTTGAGAGCAAAACGATTTTCTTTGTCCTTTGCGAGTCGGGATTTGGAGACGGCCGTTATCCGGTCTACGCATTAAATGCGGAGGACCGATGCGTGGGGATCGAGGTGGAGTTCATTAAGGATGGGCCAATGTTCCAATGCAAACACGACTAACCACCTGGGAGGCGACGCTAAAACTCGCCGAAAAGGCAGGATTTACACCGGAGCAGGCCAAAGCATTTTTGCAGGCCCAAGCGGAGTTGGCTTATCAGAACGTCGACAACGGCTATCCCATTGCGGGACTTGGAATTTTGACCAAGACGGAGCGGCCCGAGCGAAGGATGGTATTGCAGTTCGGGCCGCGGGCCGGTCAAGAAGTGACCCTACCGGCGAAAAAAGTTCTGAAGTTCTGGGTGGCCAAAGCGGCAAAGGACGTCGTTTTCCGTCGCGGCGCAGCACCGCCAGATCTAGCCAAAACCGACATGGCATTCGACGAGGAACCCCGCGACAACGCCGAATGACGGCGGATATCTGGCCATCTTGCGGTGGCGCTATCCAGGCTGATGCGCGAATCGCACCGTGCGACGAAGCTCTAAAACGCCTTAGCGCCCGCTTCGGCTACCGCCTGATCCTGCTCACCAGATCCTCCGCTCACGCCGATGGCGCCGATGATTTTCCCGGCTTTTTTCAACGGAATCCCGCCGGCAAAAATCATGACTTTGCCGTCATTCGAGGCGTGAATTCCATAGAACTGTTGCCCCGGCTGACTCGGCCCGCTCAACTGCTGGGTTGAGATATCAAAGGCACGCGAGGTCCAGGCTTTTTTCATCGAGATGTCGATGCTGCCCAGCCACGCCCCCTCCATGCGCTCAAACGCCAGCAGATTTCCTCCGCCGTCAACGATGGCGATATTCATCGGCTGGCCGATCTCCACGGCTTTCTTCGACGCGGACGCAATGATCTTCCGGGCTTCAATTAAAGTCAGCATGTTGTGTTACCCCTATTGGTGGCGCGCCGGATTACCAAACCGTTCTTGCGACGATCGAAAGAATGGGAAATCCGTTCCATGATATGCTAACCGATTTTTCGGTTTTCCAAATAACTCGCCCGCACTCGTCTCCCGCGGGAATCGGCTCCAGCTCCGGCTGGATTTTCGGGCCTCAGTTGTTACCATTCCATGCGCTATCAGGGGGCTCTACCACGGGAGGATTTCCATGCCCAAATGCGGATATTGCGGATCAACGATCCTCATGGGGGGCGTTCGCTCCGGCGGCAAGGTGTTCTGCAACAGGAAATGCTTTGCGGACTCGCACGTCCTGACTGCATCACAAAGCCTGCCGGCCGAGGATATCGAAAAACACGTCGCGGAAATCTGGGGCGGCAACTGCCCGGATTGCAACGGACCGGGACCGGTTGACCTGCACAAATCGCACCAGGTCTGGTCGGCGCTGGTGATGACGCGATGGTCCTCCAAGCCGCGTATATGCTGCCGCTCCTGCGCGACCAAACGGCAGATCGCCGGCGCGGCCTCTTCGTTGATCGTCGGCTGGTGGGGAGTTCCCTGGGGCGTCATTCTCACGCCCGTGCAAATCGGTCGAAACATCGTGGGGATTTTCGCCGGCCCGGACAAATCGGCCCCTTCGCCGGCGCTGCGCAAAGCCGTGCTTGTCCTGCTGGGGAGAAAGGTGGCTGCGGCACAGCAGGCGGCGGCGAAACAGGCGCCGCCGGCTATTCCCGCGCAGGGGCAGACGTAATCCGCTTACGTCAGACACAAAAAAACCAATGCCACCGCATGAGATGTAAATCGAATCAGCCGGACAACGGCGACGCCACGCGCGGTGGTGGATGACGTCGGGCTTGCCTGGCATAGTCACGCTCAGCAGGTTCGAGCCGCTGACGTGAACTTATGGGTGTTAACCCAAGACCCGTAGTCGGGAGCACTTCCGATAAAAAAGAAAATGCATCTTTCACCGCCAAGACGCCAAGAACGCCAAGAATTCAAATCAAGAGTTCTGAATTGTTTTTCTTGATTTGCTTCGCGTTCTTCGCGCCTTTGCGGTGAAAAAGCATTTTGCCTTTCTCTTCGAACCGGCGTAAGACGGCAATGCAGGCGCCGTATATGCGGCCGAGATAATCCCGGACGCAGGGAAATCGGAAGGTCCTCAATCTGTCAGTAAGCGTTACCATCACATCATGCCCAGGATGGCCGGCAATCCGCGGCGCGATCGATCAATTCGCGGGCTGTTGGAAGGATGCCGGTTGGGAACGAGACAGAATCAGCGCAAAACGCTCAGGAGTCTCCGGCCCGGATCGACGGGCCAGAGCTTGGCGTATGAGTTGGAACTACACCTTCGTGGCAATTCAAAAGTTTTAGGGCGAATTGCCATATTGTTTTTTGACGAAGGTGGGGTGCTCGAATGGCGACGATGAGCACCAGCTTGCGGGCGCCGGCCCGGTTCTCTTCGCCGCGAGGAGGCGGCGAAAAGGCTGGGGACTTTCAGCGGGAGACGCGGAGAAGACTGATTAACCGCCAAGACGCCATAGACGCCAAGGTCGGAAAAATCAGGTCCGAGAAATTCGACTCACGGGGGCATGTGGTTCCTTTCTTTTTGAAGCTCGGGTCGCGGCAACGCGCGGGCCCTCTCTGGGACGGCGCGGGATTATTGCGTTGGGCGATGGCCTGATGGCAAAACCATCACCCTCCATAAGACTGCCCGATTATTCCATTGCCGGGAGGGGGGAAAGTTTGGTCACGCCTAGCGCCGCTCCTCTATAGGACCGTCTTGGATATCCAACGCCCGGAAGGGCCGGAAAGTTGGATGCAGCGCAATACTGCGCCTCTATCTACATACTTGGAATATTCCACTCTACTTGTAGGTAAGATAGGGCAAATGAGCGATCCCCGGCGTTGACCCGGAAGCGGAAGCTTGGTGGTGGCCATGGTCGGCATGATACCGAGGTGCGAGGGGAGCGTGCGGAGTTGCGTAGATTTGTTGAATGTTTAATAAATGGGGCGGTGATTGAGCGTGGCCGGCTCTGCGCGGCTGCGCCTCTTCCGAAGCCGAATGCGAGGGAGATGGAGGAGTTTGGCGAGCCATTGAGCGGGGGGCGTCACCGGCGAGGACACCCAGAAACGATGGCAAACAGCATATCGCTTTATTGCTGCAATTTATTGGATGACTGTCCCTGGATTCCCAGGGTTTTACTTCGCCGCTGGCTTGTACCCGTGCCAGACCCACTCCAACGCCTGTGGGAGTGTTTGCGCGACGACCCTGCCGTCCACGTGGCCGGCGCCCAGCGCGTACACCAACTGGTAGTGATACCCCTTTGACTGCAGCGCCTCGGCCATGCGTTTATTGGCGATGACCCAGTTGTGCAGATCGGCCGACGCGTTGACGGAGCCATTGTCGTTTTGGCCGACTTCCATCCACACGCGCAGCGGCTTGGCGTCGGACTGCGCAATGAGATGCTCATGATATTCCCACGCGCCGTGCGGTAGTTTGGGATCTTCAACGGACTGGTTGTTTGTATAGGTGCCGGAGTAGGTCAGCACGCGGTGATACCACTCGGGATGAAACCATGCCATCGTAAATGCGACCGCTCCGCCGGAACTGCCGCCCATGGTGGCGCGGCCTTCGGGATCTTTCGTGAAGGTGACGTGATAGTCGTTCTCCACGCGGGGGAGCACTTCTGCCTCGATGAACTCCGCGTATTTGCCGGAGACGGTGTCGTATTCAAGGCCGCGCTCGCTGCCACGACCGTCGCCGCCGCCGTGGGTGACCATGACCGCAATCATGACCGGCAGGCGTTTGGCGGCAATCATGTTGTCGAGGATCGTGGGCAGTTGGTTGTTGCGGGCCCCCATGGCGTCGTGCGACACAAGCAGTGCGGCAGGCGTCCCGGGCGTGTATTGGCTGGGGATATAGACCGTCACGGCGCGCGTGGCGGTCGTGCCGCGCAGGCCGGTGTCGGGATAAAATTTGCTGTCGGCAGCCCTTAATGTGAAATGTTCAACGCGGCCTTTGGGCACATCGGCGCGAACCGTCTGCTCGGGGGCGTTGGCGTAAGGCGGCTTGATGAGAAAATCTCCATCCTCAGACTCGGGAGTGTACAGAGGCAGCGCGCTGAGCGTGGCGATTTCCGCGATGTCTGCGGCGCTGGCGGGGCCGCCGCGGAAATGCGTGATAGGGAGCAACGCCGCGGGATCATTCGGCACGGGCCGGCTGGCGGCAGCGCCGAAAAGCAAAGGGGTGACTATGCCTGCCAAGCAGCACCGGACGGCAGCCCAGGCAACGGCCTTTTTGATTTTCATCAGGCGACCCTTCCTCTTTCAACGACCATTTCATCGCTAGATCTAACGCAAGGATGGTCACAATATTGGGAGAAGAGTATAAACCCCGTCACGCGCCGCAGCAAAATTCCATCTCATCAAATCGGGACAACAAGACGGCTATTGAACTATTCCTGGCCGGGGTCAGGGGCTGGGAAAGCGGGTTAGGTAGAACCTGGTACGTTCCTGTCCCCTTCACGTTCTTGTAACTTTTTCACTTTGCGCCTCGCGAGTTCCGCCACCTCGAACTCCAGGGTCTCTAAAAACGTCTTTTCAGCCAGTGAAGATTCACCTGTTTCGTGGTCCCACCTGCAAACAGCACCTTCAGGATTGAAGCCGTAAACATTCGCGTCGCCAATGATCTTGATGCACGGAACGAGGTCGGTTCCTGATCGCTTGCGAAAGGTCGAGGTCTGGACGCGAATGCTCATAAACTCGGGAATGCCGCGTGCAAATCCATAGACGTACATTCCGTAAAGCATGGACCAGAATGGCCCGACATCAAAAGCCTTCGGTCGCGGCCAGAGTTCCTCCTTCACGGCCACGTATAGCCCGCCGATTCTGGAAACAGAAAAATCGATAAAGTCGAACGGAAGCCGGACTCCGGCCTCGAAGGCGAATGAATCAATTTCCTCGACCGTCGGACCGTCTGCGCCACACGCAATCAGTTGATACTGCTCCTGCTCAAGATATCTCGAAAGGATCGGGAAATAATCATTGTGTCCCGGGATCGGTCGCTTCTGCGCCATATAAGTCCTTTAGGCCCAGCATAACCGGATTGGAGTTCAATTACGTCCCGCCAAGCCGGGACAAAGGGATTTGAACGCATGCCTCCCCCTCACCCATGCACTAGCCGCTCCTCCACCCCGCGCCCTGCCCCCGCCCCGCCCTCGGCATACTTCATCGCCGCCTTGCACAATCCCATGAACAGCGGCGACGGCCGCAACGGCCGGCTGGTCAGTTCGGGGTGCGCCTGCGTCCCCACAAAGAACGGATGCATCTCGCTCGGCAATTCCAGTATCTGCATGATCGGCTGCGTGGGATGTTTGCCGCTGAAGATCATGCCGTGGGCTTCGAGCATTTCGATGTACTTGGGATCGACTTCGTAACGATGGCGGAAGCGCAGGCGGATGGTGGCGGCGTTGTCGAAGAGGGCGGCGGCCATGGTGCCGGGCTTTAGCTCGATGTCCTTGCCGCCCAGGCGCATGTTGCCGCCGAGGCCTTCGATCTTCTTTTGCTCGGGCAGAATGTCGATCACGGCATGCTGGCAGGCCTTGTCGAACTCAGTGCTGTTGGCGTCGGCCAGCCCGCAGACGTTGCGGGCGTATTCGATGACCGCCATCTGGAAACCCAGACACAAGCCCAGGTAGGGAACCTTGTTCTCGCGCGCGTGGCGGATGCACTCAATTTTGCCTTCGGTGCCGCGCACGCCGAACCCGCCGGGGACGATGATGCCGTGACAATCGGACAGCCGCTTGGAGACGGTGGCCGGATCGACGGCGGTGGTATCAATCCATTTGAAATTGACGTTGACGCCCAGATGCACGCCGCAATGCTCGCCGGCCTTGATGATACTGGCATACGCGTCGCGGACGGCGGTGTATTTGCCGGTGACGGCCAGGGTGATTTCCTTGCGGGCCTTGCCGATGTGATCGACGAACCATCGCCAGCGGAGGCGGGCCTGATCCTCGCGGCGCTGATCGACGCGGTCGTGAAGGTTCAACAGCGTGAGCACTTCGCGGTCGATCCCCGCCTCGCGGAGGGCTTCGGGAATGGTGTAAATGCTCTCCACATCGTGCATTGTCACCACGCGCTTCATCGGCACGTTGGTGTACATGGAAATCTTCTCGCGCACCTTCTCCTTCACCGGGTTTCCCGCGCGACACGCGATGATGTGCGGCATGATGCCTACTTCCATGAGGCGCTTGATGCCAAGCTGCGCGGCCTTGGATTTCTGCTCTCCCAGCGCGCCCGGCTCCAATACATATGTCAGGGCCACAAAGACAACGGAGTTTTCCCCTTCCTCGTATGCCAACTGGCGGCAGGCCTCTAAGTAAAATGAATTCTCGTAATCGCCCACGGTGCCGCCGACTTCGACAAACACAATGTCCGCGTTGCTCTTGGCGGCCAGTTCGCGCAATTTGAGTTTGATCTCACCGGTCACATGGGGAATGGCCTGCACATCGCGGCCGAGGTATCCGCCTTCGCGCTCCTTCTTGAGCACCGATGCGAATATCTGGCCGTTGGTCGTGAAATTGGCCGCCGACAGGTTCTGGTCGAGCAGGCGCTCGTAGGTGCCCAGGTCCATGTCGGTTTCCATGCCGTCATCGAGGACGAAAACCTCGCCGTGCCGATAGGGGTTGAGAGTGCCGCTGTCGAGGTTGTAGTAACCCTCCATTTTGATGGGGGCGACTTTGAGGCCCTTATCCTGAAGCAACTTGGCCATCGAAGAGGAGAATATCCCCTTGCCGAGTCCGCTCATGACGGTGCCGACGATGACGACATATTTATGGTGCCCGCGGCGATAGCCTTCGGGCATGGGTGTGTAAAATTCGGTCTCCTCCGTGGACTGACCGATCCGGGATAATAGTTCTTCGTTACTCATGGCGCGTTCCT
>JBEKYH010000046.1:0-17071 GCA_049511115.1 Tepidisphaeraceae bacterium
CTCGAGTTCGCGGTTAATCGCAACCAGCGGCCCCAACTCGCGCTCAATCGCCTGGCGCACTTCCGTCTCCGGCACGAGCGAATCCGTCCCACGATTTTGCCCTCCGCAACCCGCCGCCGGGCCGTGCTCCTCCATCAGCGCCGCCTCTCCCAGCGGCATATACTCAATAAATCTCACGGTAAGCCGCCGGTCCAGCGTCAATCGCGCAAAATCCGCAAACTCCCCGTCATTCACGCCGCGCATGGTGACGCAATTCACTTTGAGTGAATCAAATCCCACTTCTTCAGCGCGATCCAATCCGCGCAAGACGGCCGACAAATCCCCCGTCCGCGTGATGCGCCGAAATTTCTCCGGGTCCAGACTGTCAATGCTCACCGTCAACCGCATCAACCCCGACTCGCGCAGCGGCTGGGCCAAATCAGCCAACCGCTGGCCGTTGGTGGTCATCGACAAATCTTCGATGCCTTTCAGCCGCGCCAATTGCCGCACCAACTCGACGAGATTTGCCCGCACCGTCGGCTCGCCGCCCGTCAGTTTGAATCGCGTGATCCCATGAACCTCAATCGCCGCCCGCGCGATCTCGACAATCTCTTCGTAGCTAAGAATATCCCCGCTCGGCAGCCACCGCACCCCCTCCTCCGGCATGCAATACAAACACCGGTAATTGCACCGATCGGTCACGCTGATACGGAGCACTTTGACTGCTAAAATCGACCGCGGCCCATTCTCCATTCCCGGCGGCACCGTCGGCGGATCAGAGTAGGGGGGCGAAAAGTTCAGAATCTGAAGTCGCATGGCAGCTTACCCATCGCACACAATAGCAGCACACCGTCCGGCAATCCAGAAACCTGGCTGATCTCCTCTGATCCAGACAGGGCAATCGCTTTTGGTATTTCTCCCTCGCCCTGTACTCAGGGAGAGGGCCGGGGTGAGGGTTCTTCGGAAGTTCGAACGGTCATTGGCCAGTCAAAAACGACCCTCACCCTATCCCTCTCCCTGAGTACATGGAGAGGGGACCAGACCAACCCGGCCAAAAGCGATTGCCCTGCTCATGCAGATTAGTGACCCCTCGCCTCAGTCACCTGTCAGCCTCTCCTGTCAACGTCTCCTTACCCCTCCCCCAGCGAGCGTGTATACTCCTCCCCCAAATGTCCCTCCGCGTCTACAACACGTTGTCTCGAACCAAGGAACTCTTCGAGCCCGCCCGCCCCGGCAAGGTCGGCATGTACCTCTGCGGCCCAACGGTCTACAAGGCCCCGCACATCGGCCACATGGTGGGGCCGGTGATCTTCGACGCCATCAAACGCTATCTCCAATACAAGGGCTACGAGGTCACCTGGGTCGTCAATATCACCGATGTCGACGACAAGCTGATCGAGGCCGCCGCCCAGAAAAAGCTGCCCATGGCCGAGCTGGCCGCAGAATGCACCAAGCAATACATGGAATGCCTCGCCCTGCTGGGGATTGAATCCATCGATCATTTTCCCCGCGCCAGCGAGCACATGGCCGAGATCATCCAGATTTGCCAAAAGCTCATCGCCGGCGGCAACGCCTACGCCGCCGACGGCAACGTCTGGTTCGATGTGGCCACCGACCCCGATTACGGGAAGCTCTCCCATCGGCAAGTCGCCGAACAGGAAGCCGGCAGCCGCGCCCTCGAAGGCTCAGGCAAACGCAACAGCGCGGATTTTGCCCTCTGGAAATCCGCCAAAGCGGGCGAGCCAAGCTGGGATTCCCCCTGGGGCAAGGGCCGCCCCGGCTGGCACATCGAATGCTCCGCCATGAGCATGAAATTCCTCGGCGAAACCCTCGACATCCACGGCGGCGGCATGGACCTGATGTTCCCCCATCACGAAAATGAACTTGCCCAGAGCGAGTCCGCCACCGGCAAAACCTTCGCCAAATTCTGGCTCCACAACGGCCTCACCAAAATCCGCACCAAGAGCGCCGGCGGCGAATGGCAAAGCCAGGACATGCACGCCAGCAGCGGCAACGCCGTGGCCGCCAAGCACCTCATCGAGCGCCACGGTCCAGAACTCTTCCGCTATTTGCTTCTTTCGACCCACTACCGCCGCCCGATTGATTTCAGCGACGAAGTCGTCACCGCCGCCGGGAAGGGCCTCTCCACATTCCAGCGATTGGCCGAGCGAATCACCCGCCTCAACGGCGCGCCTCCCGAGCAGGGGGGCGATGACATGGACTCGGTGGCGGGCCGTCTGTCGGACTCTGACGTGGCGGCTTTCTGCAACGAAATCGTCACCGGGAAAATGGGATTCCTGGAGATGATGGACGACGACTTCAACACCGCCGGCGCTATTGCCGTCCTTCACGACATGGCCGGCCATATCAACGCGCTGCTTGAGCAAAACAAAGCCGAGAGCCAGCGCCAGCCGGATATCGTCACCGCCGCGTCCGCCGCGTTTCAAACGCTCCGCAAGCTCGGCAAAATCCTCGGCCTCTTCCGCATGTACGAGCGCCCCGCCTCGCCGCAGGCGTCCCAGGATATCGACAAACTCATGCACCTTTTCATCGACATGCGCAACGAAGCCCGAAAAGCTAAAAACTTCGCGCTGGCCGACCGCATCCGAAACGGCCTCAAGGAGCGCGGATTCATCCTGGAAGATCGCGGCGAAGGCACGGATTGGCGCAAGGACTGAACACCACGCAAGGCATTGGTGGAAACGTCACCGCGCCTCGCCGCGACTCAACCGTCCTCGATGTTCATACCGCGACCCGGCGGCGAATCCGCATTTTTGACGCTAAAAAGCTCGCCGTCCTCTTTGTGGGACCGGCATTTCGCGTTAGGATTGCCGTACCATGTCAACCGCGCCAACCACCACCATCACGGAGCATCGCACCGCCATCCGCTGGCGGATTTGCGCGCTGCTTTTGATCTCCACGACCATTGTCTATCTGAACCGCACGACGCTGGGCGTGCTCAAGGGTTCCTTGGAGGACAAGCTCCATTTTGGCGACGCCGAATACGGTTGGCTTCAGTTCTCGTTTCAGACCGCCTACGCGCTGATGTTCGTAGTTGCGGGCCGATTCGTGGATTGGATCGGCGCCAAGATCAGCCTCGCGGCAGGCGTGGTCTTCTGGTCGCTGGCTACAATCGCCGGCGGTTTCTGCCATACCTGGCAGGCGCTGGCCGCCACGCAATTCTTTCTTGGCTGCGGCGCATCGGTGAACTTCCCAGCCTCATTCAAGGCGGTTGCCGAATGGTTTCCGCAGCGCGAACGCGCCCTGTCGGCGGGGATTTTCAATTCCGGATCAAACCTGGGAATCATGTGCAGCTTTGGAGCGGCTTACGCGGCGGTTCACCTCGGGTTGCCGTGGGCCTTTTATCTCGTTGGCGCAACAGGATTTCTGTGGCTGATTTTGTGGGTTCCGGGTTATTACTCGCTTGATAAGCACCCATCGGTCTCTCCGGCGGAGGTCGAATACATCCGCGCCGATCGCATCGTCCTGCGCCGCCAGAAATTCCGTTGGACGGAGATTCTGCGCTACCGCCAGGCTTGGCCGTTCCTCATCGCCAAGTTCATGACGGATCCCGTCTGGTGGTTTTACACGGGTTGGCTTCCGGGTTACCTGCACGAAAAGCGCGGTCTTTCACTGACCACCAGCGCCGCGTTCCTGTTTATCCCCGGCATCGTCGCCGACGTCGGCAGCATCTGCGGCGGCTGGCTCAGCGGCGGTCTCATGAAACGCGGCTGGAACGTCGGCCCGGCTCGTTATGCGGCAATGGGTATTTGCGCCCTGGGCATGCCCGGCGCCATTATCGCCGTGTACACCGGCAACTTCTGGCTTGCCATTGCCCTCATCAGCATCGCCATGGGCTGCCACCAGGGATGGTCGGCGAATCTGTTTACGACTGCCAGCGATCTTTTCCCGTCATCCGTCACTGGCTCGGTCGTTGGCCTTGGTGGCATGACCGGGGCGGTCGGCGGCATGATCATGAGTCTCCTCGTCGGCACCACGCTGGCCCGTCTCAATACCTACGTCCCAGCCTTCATCTGGGCCGGCCTGATGCACCCCCTGGCCTGGCTGATCTTCTTCTTCATTGCCGGTCCCAAAATGAAGAAAGCCGAGATGGTTCTCGGCGTGGATGGGCGATTGAGCACGCGCCTGGCCATTTCCGGGTTCGTGATCCTGATCCTGGGCCTGGTGCGAGCGTCTTATGTCTGGTCAAACTGGACGTTCTATATTGACGCCAAAACCCACTCCTCCAGCGCGCCAGCCGGCGCCTTGGTGGCCGCAAGCGCGGTTGCTCTGATCGGCGTGGGTTTGCTATATGCCAGCTTGCCGCGCGAGAGGGTAGTGCAGGATTAACCGCGAATCGCTCGTCGCCTTTCCAGAGGATATAATCGGGCAATCATGGAAATCATTCGCAGCGACAAGCAGATTCTCGGAGGCACGCCGTGTTTTTCAGGCACGCGCGTACCGGTGAAATCGCTGTTCGACTATCTGGAAGATGGCGAGACGGTCGATTTTTTCCTCGAGCAGTTTCCCTCAGTAAAGCGAGAACAGGTGGTTGCCCTCCTCGAAGAAGTCCGACAGAAAGCTGAATCCGACGCTCTGGCGGCTGTCGATTAGGAGCTTGGAACTGCCGCGCCGAAATGAGTCAGTCAGGGGTTTGCCCCGCATTTTCTTCTTGGCGTCTTGGCGCCTCGGCGTTCATTCCTCCCCCTGTTTGCCCCGAGTTGCTCACTACGCGTGCGCCACCTGCACCACAATCCGATTCCCCGCTACCTCGCGTACAATCACCTTCGACCCCGGCGGCACAAATCCGCTTTCGGAGACCACGCTGGCCACGCGGCGATCAGCGATCGTTTGATCAAAGAACTCCGCCGATCCCCCCGGCTTCAGCTCGGAAACGGCTTTGCCGACTGATCCCACCGGCGGCCAGACTCCGCCCGCCACGATCTGCGGCGCTGGATTCATCCCGCCGCCGCTTACGTTGGTGAGGATAATCCGCTTGAAGTAGGGAACTTTGGGCAGATACCGGTTCATCCAGAACCACAGGAACAGCGAGCATCCCAGACCGGCGGCCACCACTGCCAGGCCATGCTCCAGGGCAATCCACGTCGAATTCATGCTCGGCAGGAATCCCGGCGCGCCGCTGGGCTCTTTGGGCACAAACGTCATCACCAGCCCGATCAAAACCAGGCACGCTCCCACAAACCCCGGGACCATGTGCCCCGGCAACACAATCTCGAACGCAATCAGCGACAACCCGAGGAAGATCGTCAGAATCTCCCACCATTGCGCATACCCCGTCAGCAGCGGCACGCCCAGCATGAGAAGCAGGGCCACCAGCCCGACCACCTCGGCCACTCCATGACCGGGGGCGTGGATCACGACATTGGCCGCCGACAGGAAAATAATCAGCAGCAGCAGGCGCACCGGCCAGCTTCCCAAATCTTCGACGATGGTGTCGCCGGCCGTGGTGTGAAAATCGCCAACCAAAGTAAACCCACGCTGATCCGCCAACCTGTGCGCGTCTTCGCTTTCGCCCGTTGCCAGCCCGTACGCCAGCGCCTGTTCGCTATCGACGGTGAGTAGCGTCGTGTCCGAATCAATCGGCACCGGCGCCCCGGGGACGTCTTTCCAACCTTTGGCAATGAGCTTGGTATAATCGTCCTTGTCGACGAACTTTTTCTCGCCAGCGGGGCTTTGCACCCAATAGACGCTCACTTCCACCGCCACCATGGCCTCGGCCAGCAGCGGATCATGATGGTTGCGGTGAGCGCTTTCCAGGAAATCCGAGAGAATCGGCGACTCCTGCTTGGCTCGCTCCGCTGGCGGCAGGCTGTCCAGGCTTCCATCAAAATCAAACACAATCGGAGCGCAATCCCCCAGCGTCGCTGAACTGCTCATCACGATCTCATCGCAGGCCATTGCAATCATCGCCCCGGCGCTGATGGCCTTGTCCTCAACGAAGGCGATAGTATGCAGATCGTCCTGCCGTTTGAGGAAACGGCTGATTTCCAGTCCGGAAGTGACCAAGCCGCCATAGGTGTCCAGATCTAGAATGACGGTCTTGGCCCCGAGCGCGCGGGCCTGGTCAAATTCCCGGAACAGTCGGTCCTTGTTGTAGTCGTTGATCTCGCCGCTGAGTTGGATGATGGCGGCCTTGCCGCCTGTAACGACGGGTTGCGTCGCCGGTTGGCCCAAGGCGGCGCCTGCCGCCAATGTTACGGCAAGCGCCGCGAAAAGCAGGCTGTTTCTCATTACGTTATTTTAGCACACTTGGGAGCGGAAGTTGAGTATAACATCCGCCGGGGCTTGTAAGGGACTTGTTCTCACCTTCATCGGCCGCACCGCTGTGAATCTGGTTTGCAAATCGCGCCCCGCGCTTGGACAATTCGCCTCCATCGTCGCACCGCAAGCCTCGACGGGCATTAACTATGGAAGCACTCAACCGCCCGCCCCCACATGCGCCCGCAGCTTCGGCAGACGCAACCTCGCCAAAGACCGAGGTGCGCCTCGTTCTGGTTTCGCTTCTGGTCGGGCTGCTTCTGATGGCGATGAAATTATTCGCCTATTCCCTTACCAAATCCGCGGCCATTTTTTCCGACGCCATGGAAAACGTGGTGAACCTGCTCGCTTCAGGATTTGCCACCTACGCGGTTCTGCTGGCGCATCGTCCTGCCGACAAGGAACATCCCTACGGCCACGGCAAGATCGAATTTATGTCGGCTGGGTTTGAAGGGGGGATGATGCTCCTGGCTTCGCTCCTCATCCTGGCGAGGGCCGTTGAATCCTTGATTTATCGCCAGCCGAATCAATCAATCACTATCGGGATCATCGTGACCGCTCTCAGTGCCGTCATCTGCGCTGCCACAGGCATAGCCCTGCGTCGTCACGGAACCCAAAGTGGCTCAATGACTCTCCAGGCCGACGGCATGCACCTGCTCAGCGATGCCCTCACCAGCTTGGGCGTTCTCGCCGCACTCGTGGCGGTTCGCTGGACCGGCAAGCAATGGCTCGATCCGCTGGGCGCGATTGGCGTCAGTTTGTATGTGTTTTTTCAGGCCTCACTTCTCCTGCGCCGCTCCGCCGCGGGCTTGATGGATGAGCAGGATGTGACGGATGCCGCACGGCTCGAGCGCCTGCTCGACCGCCACATCGGACCCAAGGGGCAGGAACCGCAGATTTGCAGCTATCACAAGGTGCGCCACCGCCATAGCGGCCGGCACCATTGGGTGGATTTTCATATTCAGGTACCGGCCCGCTGGGATGTCGAGCAGGGGCATCGCGTGGCCACCGCCATTGAAATGGAAATCGAGCGCGAACTGGGCCAGTGCAACGCATCCGCCCATGTCGAGCCGTGCGTAGAACCAAACTGTAGGAGTTGCCAGGTGATGGAGACCTCTTTACGGAGTGAGCAGAGATGAAATATCGGAAATTCGGACGAATCGGCTGGGACGTTTCGGAAATCAGCTTTGGCGCCTGGGCCGTCGGCGGCGGCTGGGGCGATGTGGATGACTCGCAGTCATTGGCGGCCATGCGCCGCGCCTTGGAGCTGGGCGTCAATTTCTTCGACACCGCCGATGTCTACGGCGACGGCCGCAGTGAACGCCTGATTCGACAATTGCGCAAAGAGACCAAAGCCAAGTTTCACGTCGCCACCAAGGCCGGCCGGCGGCTCAATCCGCATGTCGCCGAAGGATACAAAAACCTCGAAGGCTTCATCGACCGCAGCCTTGAGAACTTAGGTGTCGATGCCCTGGAACTGGTGCAGCTCCACTGCCCGCCCTGGGAGACCTATTACATGCCTGAGGTCTTCGCCAACATGGACGCACTCGTGGAAAAAGGGAAAGTCCAGCACTACGGCGTCAGCGTGGAAAAAGTCGAGGAGGCCATGAAAGCGATTGAATACGACAACGTGAAATCCGTGCAGATCATCTTCAATATCTTCCGCCAGCGCCCCGCCGAGCTTTTCCTTTCCGAAGCCCGTCGCCGCGGCGCGGCCACAATCATCCGCGTGCCCCTGGCCAGCGGAATGCTAACCGGAAAACTCACTCGCCAATCGACTTTCTCCGCCGACGACCACCGCCAGTTCAACCGGCACGGCGAATCCTTCGACGTCGGCGAAACCTTCAGCGGCGTGGATTACGAGACCGGCCTGGCGGCCGTTGAGCAACTGAAGAAACTCGTGCCAGCCGGCGCAACGCTCGCGCAACTGGCTCTCCGCTGGATATTAATGTTCGACGGCGTTTCCACGGTGATTCCGGGCGCCAAATCTCCAGGCCAGGTCGAAGACAATTGCGCCGCCAGCGACCTCGCCGCGGTAAGCGCCAGTGCGATGCAAAAGGTCCGCGAGATTTACGACCGCTCGATTCGGCCGCTGGTTCACCACAGATGGTGACAGATGCGGCACTTCATGTTCTAATCAGAGCCTCTGACACGAAAGGGGACCGGACCATGAAGAAGTTCATCGTCGGCGTGATCATCGGCGCAATTCTGTGGGTTACCTGGCCGCAGTGGGGTCCGCCGTTATTCATTCCCAAGCCTCACTTCGGGCCGGAAGTGCATATCGGCGCTACCGTCGATGAAGTGGAGTCCCGCCTCGGCCCAGCCATCCGCGTCCTGCCCAATTTCGACCGGCAACTGCGATTCTATAAGGATAAGGATGGAAAAACTGCCATCCTAATCTTCAAGGACGGCAAATTGGACGAGTTTCACTACTGACCAGACGTAACGCTTATCGCTTGCCTTGTAGTCCTTCCGCCTCGCCATGTACTCAGGCACGTAGGCGGAGCTTCAGGCCGCCATCACGTCGGCGACGGGCTGAAGCCCGTCGTACTGCTATCTCGGCGCATGAATATAGACGCCGCGGAATAGAACGCCTATTTTCCTTGTTCGTTCAGATTCAAAGCTTGCACCGTGTTGAAGGTAATTGTTTCGGGTCATCCTGATGAAGATAGATTTCAGCCCAACGCTGCGCCAGGTCTTCCTCCTGACCCTGGCTGGATTGCTGGCGCTGCTCGGCCTGCTCTTTTTCATTCTCCTCGATCAAACCGAGAAGACCATTCTCACCAGTTCCGATCGCCTCCTTCAGGAGGTCGGCCTGCGGCTGGAAAACCAGGTTGTCCTGTTCCGCGATCAGGCAACGGAAGTCGCCGGCGATGTGGAGCGTGACTTGCAGCATCAACTGGCCGACGTGCACGATCGCCAATCCGTCGAGCGCGCCCTCTACGCCGAATTGCTCAATCACCCCGATGTCTCCGAAGTGACCTTCACGCACGGCGATGCCATCGGCGAAGACGACTTCCAGCTTGTGCTCGCCCCGGCTGACCGCTGGCAGGTCTCCGCCTATCGCGGCGGCGACGGCGCCGATGCCGCCTGGATCATGCTCCGCGTCGTGACGGAGACCGACCCGGTGAAGATGAACTTCACCGCCAACATCGTGGACACGCGCCAGTCCGCCGGGCTGAATGCCCCATCGGCGCCCGCGGGAGTCGCACCCGACCCGACCATCCACCCCACGTTTGCTACCGTCACCCTGCGCATCAATCGTCACGCGCTGGTCTGGAGCGACCTGCATTTTTCCGAGATTTCCACCGACGATCCCGCCGGCCAGCGGCGCGTGGAAGTCACCGTGCAAAAAGCCGTCTTCAACGGCCAGGAATTCCTCGGTGTTGTGCGCGTGGGCCTGCTCCAGAAGCATCTCGAGGAAATCGTCGCCCGCAGCAACCAGGGTCCTGATCCGACCGGCAAAATTGTCCCGCACACCTGCTTTCTTTGCGACGCCCAGGGCCGCCTGGTGACTCCCGTCGCAGCGGGCGATCATCTGGCCGCCAGCGGCGACGACCTGCGTGTCGCATCCGCGTCGATGCCGCCACAAATCGCCCAGGCGCTCCTTTCGCCGAAGTTAAGCTCGATGCTCAATTGGCCGCAAGACTGGGACCCGCCGCCAGACCCCGCCTCCGATCGCGTGAATGCCGGCGGTATGACTTATCTCGTGCGCTTTCTGCCAATCGCGGGCACTCAACAGTGGGTGTTGGGCGTTGTCGGCGCGCAAAACGATTTTCTCGGCGGCTTGATCGCGGCCAGAACGCAGCTTCTCAAAGCGGCCCTGGTCGTCATGGCGATTATCCTAGTCGGCGGCGCTTTGACGCTCCGCGCCGTGCAGCGCGGCCTCAAACGCGTCGTCTACGCCACCACGAAAATGCGCGAGTTCGATTTTACGGCCGCCCCCGCGATCGCGCCGTTCCGCGATATCCGCAGCGTCATGGAGAGCCTTGAACAGGCGAAAACCGCCATGCGGGCCATGGGAAAATACGTCCCCATCGATCTCGTGCGCGATCTCTACGAAATGAACCACGAGCCGATGCTGGGCGGCGAAATCCGCGATCTGTCCATCATGTTTACAGATATCGAGGGATTCACCACCATCTCCGAGAACCTCTCCGCCGATCACCTCGCCGCGGCGCTGGGCTTTTATCTGAATGTCGTGACCGGCGTGATTCACGACCACGCGGGGACGATCGACAAATTCATCGGCGACAGCGTGATGACTCTCTGGAACGCTCCGCGCCCCTGCGCCGATCATCCCATCAAGGCCTGCGCCGCCGCCCTCGCCTGCCGCGACGCAATATCGCAACTCTTCAGCTCGCAGCTCTGGTCCGGCCTCCCGCCGTGGACCACGCGCTTCGGTCTGCATCATGATCGCGTGATGGTCGGCCACTTCGGCTCGCCCGATCGGCTCAACTACACCGCCCTCGGCGACGGGGTTAATCTCGCCTCCCGCCTGGAAGGGCTGAATAAACAGTACGGAACCACTATCATCGTCAGCGAATCGATGTTCCAGGAGGCCGGCCGCTCCTTCAGCTTCCGCCTCCTGGATCGGGTCGCGGTTAAAGGAAAGAAGCAGGGGGTCCAGGTCTACGAATTGCTCGGCCCAATCGCTTCCGATGCCTCACGTCCCGCGCCTGTCGTCGCCTACGAATCCGCCCTGCGCCTTTATTGGAGTCGCGATTTCACCGCCGCTCTGAGGCTACTGGAAAACCAGCCCGATGATCCTCCCAGCGCTATTGTCGCCGAGCGCTGCCGTGAACTGCTCCGCGATCCACCGGCTACGGATTGGGACGGCGTTTACATTTCAATGATCAAATAGATTTGCAACAAGCACTATTTGGCCGATCGCGTCCGCGCTACGCCGCCGCCGCCAGGAGGAAATAAAACGTGCATCCCCCTTCGGCGCCCACCTGGAAACCCACCTGCCCGCCGTGGGCTTCGACAATTTCCTTCACGATCGACAATCCCAAACCCGCCCCCGTCGGTCCCGAGGGTGACGGCACGCGGAAAAACTTCTCAAAGATTCGCGACTGAAATGGCTCGGGTATTCCCGGTCCCGAATCCGTGACACTGAACCGCACCATCGTACCGTCGGCAGTCGCCGCGACTTTTACTTCTCCGCCGCCGGGCGTGTACTTCAGCGCGTTCGATAAGAGATTGGTCAAAGCCGATCCGATGGCGACGGCATCCGCCGACACGTCCGGCGTTCCCTCCGCGGTCGCCGTTTCCAGCCGCAACCCGCGCTCGGCAAACGCCGGCCGCAATGGATCGACGGCGTACGAAACAATATCCCGCGGCGATAGACGCCGGAATTGAAATGGCGCCCGCCCCGCTTCAATGCGGCTCATCTGCAGGAGGTTCTCGATAATCCGATGCAGCCGATCCGCATCCTGCCGCGCGGCTGCGACGAGCTGCTGATGCTTTCCCGACAATATCCCCAGCTTTTCATTCCCCATCAGGCTGAGCGACAATCGCACGCTGGTCAGCGGCGTGCGCAATTCGTGGGAAACCGTCGAGATCAGCCCGCTCTTGGCTTCATCCGCGCGGCGCAATGGCGTTACATCCACGAGAATCACGGCCACGCCCGTGGTGTCGCCGTTCTCCTTCAGCATCGGCACCGCGTGGGGCAGCAGGAATCGCTCCTCGCCCGCCTCAAACATCTGAATCGCCGCGCCGTAACCCTGCGGCTCGATCGGGTGCCGGTCCCTCAAGACCGATTCATAAAGCGGTGTGAGCCACTTCAATCTCAATTCCGTCACGCTTAATCCCGGATCAATTCCAAAATGCGCTCGCGCCGTTCGATTGGAAATCTCCACACGCTCATCCGGCCCGATGACGAACACCGCGTCCGGCAGGCTGTCAATCGCCAATTGCGTCGTCTGCTGCGTTCGCGCCAGCCGGTCGTGATCGAGCCGGCGAAATTCGCGCAGCCGCTGGGCCATTAAGGTGAATGCCTCCCCAAGCTGGCCGATTTCGTCGTGCGATTTGACGGTCAAGTTCAGGTCGAGGTCGCCGCGCTGAATTTGCTGAGCGGAATCCGTCAGCGCCTTGAGCGGCTTCAGAATGGCCGCGCCCTCGGCCGAAACGACCACAAACGCCAGCGCCGTCCCCGCCAGCACCAGGCCGAGCAGGGTATTGCGCACTTCAATCAGCGTATGCTTGGCCTGCCCGTCGGCGGAGGCCATGTTGGACATGTTCATATCCGCGATCTGCTGGGCAGTCTGTTTGATCGCCTGATACTGTGGCAGCAAATCCTGGCGATAGAGCGCTGGCCGATCCGCGGCGGCGGCGGCATTGAAGCGATGGGAACTGACCTGGTACTGGGCCCACAACCAGGTGAGGTGTGCGGTGCGCTCTCCCTCGCCAGGAAGCGTGACATTGTTCTGCTGGCGGTGCAGGTTGAGGGAGAACTTGGTCTCCTGTTCCTGCGGATTGATCTGGAGCGCCTGCTGCTCCTGCCAGATCAGTTGCTGGGCGCGATTGTTCAGCTCATCGATGGATTCCTGCATCGCCTGGCAGAAGACCGCGCTGTCATAATTCTCGCGGAAAACGCGCTCCAGGATATGCGTGTAGTGGGTGAGCACCACGATGGTCAGCACGCTGACGCCCACCAACACCGCCAGCAGCCCGGTAAATCCCAGCCAGATTTTTTGCCTGAGACTTCGCATCACAGGAACTGCAAACCCCGCCGTCTTATCTCTCAGTCCTCGGCTCGACAAGCTCGCCGCAGGCAGTCCTTTGGCCCTCAGTCCTGCTTCAAGCCGTTGCCGCATCCACGGCGGCCCCGTACCGCTTCATGCGTCGGCACAGCGTACCTGAATCTATCCCCAGGATCGACGCCGCCCTCCGCAGCGACCGCGAATTGGCCACCACCCGCAGGATATGCAGTTCCTCCACCATCGACAGCGGCACCATGTCGCCGATGGTCACGTGCAACGGCGAATTCAGCAGATTCGGCGGCAAATGCTCGATGCCGATCAGATCGCCCGTGCAAAGCAGCACGGCCCGTTCGACGACGTTTCTCAATTCGCGCGTGTTTCCCGGCCAACTGTGGCGGCTCATGGCATACAGCGCGTCAGGCGTAAATCCCCCGACGCGCCGATGATTCCGCCGTGCGAAAAAGGCCAGGAATCGTTCCGCAAGCAGCGGAATATCCGCCTGCCGGCTGCGCAGCGGCGGAATGTCAATCTGCACGACCTTCAGCGCCAGCAACAAATCGGCCCGAAACGCGCCGCGCGCCACCGCCTCGTCGAGATCAATGCTGGTAGTGGCGATCACGCGTACGTTCGCCCGGCGGTTCCGCGAATCGTCGGTGCGCTCGTACTCCTTGTCTTTGATGAGCCGGCATAACTGGGGCTGCAGGCGCATCGGCAATTCGCCGACTTCGTCAAGCAGCAGCGTGCCCCCGTCGCAAAACGCCACCTTGCCCGGCGGCGTTGATTCTGTTCCTTCGCGCATCGATGACGCGGCAACTGCTGAACCGAACAGTTCCACTTCCAATGCCTGCTCATCCCCCGCCCGGCACGAGACAATTCCCACCGGCGCCGCCGCGCGGTCGCTCCAGACATGGATCGCCTGCGCCAATTCGAGTTTTCCCGTCCCCACTTCGCCATGGACGACCAGATTGGCCTGACTTTGCGCCACGCGCCTTGCCAATTCCAAAATGCCGGTCATCACCGGCTCATTGGTCGGGAAATCCGCTTCCGGATCGCTTTCCCCCAGGGCGGCCTGCAATGCCTGAATCTTGCGCTCCAGATTCCGGCGCTCAGCGACGCGCCGGACGACGAGTTGCACCTGATCCGCGTCAAATGGCTTGGGCAGGTAATCGCTGGCCCCGCGTTTCATCGCCTCGACGGCGCTGTCAACGGAAGCGAACGCTGTAATAACGATCACGCGTGTCCAGGGATTTTCAGCGACGATCCGGGGTATGTAATCCAGCCCGTTGTCCACGCCGAGGCGCAAGTCGAGCAGAACCAGGTCAAAAACCCGCTGCTCAATCTCCGCCAGTGCGTCTTGAATATTGCCGTGCGCGACAACGGCATGGCCCTCTGTCTCGAGACAGATGCTGAGTGTGGTCCGGATGTTTGCTTCATCATCGACGACCAGCACTCGCAGCGGCGTCGTGTCACCTGCCTCGAGCATAGCCCTTGTTTTACCGCATTTCGCGTGCCAAGACAGCTTTCGGGGGCGGCCCTGATTCCCGAAGCCTTACGCGCGATCGACCCCACGGACTCCTTCGCGCCACTGCGCAGCAAATAGGCATTCATCTCGAAAACCTTGCAAAGCGCGACTCATTTGTAGCGGCCCAACCGAGATCAATTTCGCTATCTCATTAAAAATAAAGTGTTTGTAATTTGCATCAAAATAGAGGTATATGGCTATTTAATAGGCGTAGTGTGATTAAAAACTAGTCTTACAAATACGCGAACCACATTTTAATCCCCTTGGCTGACTTGAAATGAGTCTTGCACACTGCGCAGGAACTAATTGCCGCGATCGCGAAAAGCAAACATTCCGCGCACTCCGCGCGCCCATTCGACGCCGTGTTCCAACCGTAGCCGTTCGTGGTGGTGCCAATAACCGCATGGCACCATGTTTGCAAAAAGTCGCACCGGACGAACCCGGTGCGTTGCACGCCGGCGGGCATGGTTCGGGTTCGTGGCGTCACTTGGTCCACGTTGATTTCGGGAATGAAAGGACGACTATTATGGCAGAAACTGCGGCAGCACCTCCAAGACCCAGGGCCTCAACAGGCGTTCTGGGCTTAAAGACCGATGCCGTGGCGATAATCGCACCAGATAGGATCGCACCAGACTTGGTCGCGCCAAGGGCGTCATTTTCGCCATGCTCCACTGCCTCGGACGGCAGTGCAATTGCGCAATTGTAACCAATAGTACACCAACGCCGGCTCTGCACTCAGGCCGGACGAAAGGAGAGTCTCTGTGGCAACCGAAACTCCAAGCACCCCACCCACAGGCGGCGGCACGATGAAAGCCACGCTGGGATTGACGGGGCTTACCAGTAACGCCATGGCGCTGATCGCGCCGGGCGCGTTTTTGTGGCTTACCTTCTCAGAACAATCGGCTTATGGCGCTCCCTCCGCCGGCTCGGCCATGTGGATGGGGATGCTTCTGGCCACACTCTTGTGTTTGGCGACAGCCGTTTCCTACGCCGAATTGTCCAAGCTCTACCCCGGCGCCGGATCAAGCTACTACTTTGCGGAACAGGCCTTCCTCTCCAAAAAGCAAATCTACAAGTGGGCCCGCATTTACAAGTTCATGGTCGGCTGGGCCAGCCACCTTTACTACTGGATTTATCCCGGCGTGATGGTCTGTGTGACGTCGATTTTCATAGGTTACATGGCCGGCCAGTTGATGCCCAACACCTTTAACGTCGCCGAGGGCAGCCCGCTCTTGATGATCCTGTTCGCGATCATTTTTGCCTATGGCGTGTCATACATCGCCTATCGCGGCGTGGTCGGCGCGACCAGCGTCAACGTCGCCATCAATATCATTCAGATCACGGCCCTGCTGATCTTCTCCTGCATGGCCATTACTCATCGCCTGCACACCAAGGAAGGCGATACCGACTGGACGCTGGATTCCACCGGCACACCCGTGCAATACGTTCAGGACACCGTCCCGAACATGGTGCCGGACCCCAAGAACCCGGGCAAGCAGATTCCCGACCCGGCCGGCACGACTTCGCCCAAAGTTGACTCCAACGGGAATTCCATCCCTGTCTATTACGCCGCCGATGACAAGGGCAACGTAATCAACGACGCCAAGGGCAATCCGGTTGTCGTTGCAACCGATGCCAACGGCAAGCTGGCGGCCCTTCCGACCGGCGCTGCCAAGGCGATTCCTGAACCGGAAACCATTTCCTATCTGGGCGGCATGGTGCAGGATTCTAAGGGCGTCTGGCAGTTCAATTATCACGACAGCGCCAAGTCCGTCATCCACTGGCACAGCGGTCAGTACATCGTAATTCAGGGTTGTATCGCCATCCTCTGCCTGGTCGGTTTTGAATCCGTCTCCTCGATGGGTGAAGAAGCCAAGGACCCCAAGAAGCACATCCCCATAGCGATCATCGCGTCGCTGCTTATTCAGGGTGGTTTCTGCTACCTCTTCGAATACTTCGCCGCCAATTACTTCCAGAGTTCCTGCTACACCAATCAAACCGCCGCGGGATCACCCGCCCCTATCGGTGACATGATGCAGCTTGTCGGCGCCTGGACCTGGGGCTCCGCCCGGGCCGGTTGGTGGTTCATGTTCTTTGAAGCCATCACGGTCTTCCTGGCCATGATTGGAACCACTCTCTCGTGCATCAACACCGGCGCTCGCGTCACCTATGCCATGGGCCGCGACGAAGAAGTGCCGACGCACTTCGGCATTCTGCATGGCACCAACAACACGCCGCATCGTTGCATCTGGACGCTGGCGACCATCTCCGTCGTCGTCGGCATCTTCGGCGTGGTCTTCTACCTCTGCGGTCCCTCAGCCAGCGCGGCCCTGGATACCAATCTGTCAGCCACCCAGGCCAGCAGCATCTGGTATAAGGGTGTCTTCAGCTACGCCACCGCCCAGAAGTTCCCGTGCAGTCTGCTGGTCATTACCCTGATCAGTAACTTCGGCACGTTCCTGCTCTACATGATGAGCTGCATCGTGGCCATGGTTGCCTTCCACGAACACCACATGCACAACTTCATCAAGCACAAGTTCATCCCCATGTTCGGCCTGATAGCGAATTTGGGTTGCATGATGTTCTA
>JBEKYH010000047.1:0-18730 GCA_049511115.1 Tepidisphaeraceae bacterium
AAAACGTTTACCGCGACGCTCGCCTCCTATGCGCAGGTCACCGGCCGATTAACAAAGACCCACACGGGATACTATCGCGTCGGCTCGATGACGCAGGACCTGGTCTGGGAGCAATATCGTTACCCCGTGGAATTGAATGACCTGCTCGCGGGAAATTCCACCAGGATCAGCGGTGAACCCAATCCGGTAACGGCAATCGATCCTCCATTACCGCCCCAGGATGATGTGCTGGTCAACAAGACCGGCTCAACAAACGGCTTCGCAGCCTACCTTGCCTTCGTCCCCCGCGAAAAAATCGGCGTCGTCCTCCTGGCCAACAAAAACTACCCGGCGGAGGCACGCGTGACAGCTACTTTTGAGATACTGACCTCGCTGCACGACCAAGCGAGAACGAAGCCGTAAAGGCGTGAATGTTTGAAAGTGCGAAGGCGCGGTCCGGGGAGTTCGCCGCTGGGATTTTGAGACCTTATCACCCAAGAACCATGCTTGCCACATGCGGTGGAAATGGCAAGTGTCCAGTCCCGGCATAGTCCCGCTCGGCGGGTTCGAGCCGCTGATGTGTTCAGTCAATCATGAGGAAACGGACCTGAATCGCCGCTAGGTGGGGGCGTGAAACGGCTATGGCCGATAGTCCAGACGTATAAAGTCCTTTCGTCGGCCTCATACTGAAATTGCGCATTTAGCTCCAATTTCTCGCCACCTTCAAGATCGATGGTGAAATCAAACATTTGGCATCGTTCTCGATAGGGGAAATGCGAACGCTTGCTAAGCCGAACCGGATCAGCCTCAAGCCGCTTCAACTGATCGTATATTTTGCTCTTAATGGACGGGCTGAAATGCGCAATATTGTGCTGCGCCCAGGCATCAAGAATTACTTCGTAATTCATTGATAGCATCCGAGAGCTTTATGGCCTTGCCAGCTTCCCGCGCCGCTTTCGCCGCTGCAAGTTCTTCCGGCTTGGTAGAAATAATACCTCGCACTTCTCTCCACGCGACACGTAAATCGGCGACACCGGGGATTTTCAGCCCATCCAAATGCTCCATCGACCTGACGAGCCAATCCGATTGCCTGAGGATTTTTTCCAACCTGATGTAGAAACGGTGATAGATCGACTCGAAATACGGCGCGTTTTTGGCCTCGGATGATGCGATCAGAACATTGTCTTGCAGAAATTCAACATTCTTGTTGAGTTCTTTGTGTATTGAAAGAACGGAGGTAATGAGTTCCTCAATTTCGCGGCACAGCATCGCCCTTCGAGGCTCCTTAACCTCCTGTTCGAGCTCGCAAGCCGACTTTTCCGCTGCCGAAATCTGGTTGTCAAGTACGATCACACCCATTGGTCTGCCGGCCTCTCGTAACGTACACCTTAATGGGCCGTTGGTGTCGGCCCAAATTAGCTTAATCCTCTGCTCCTATCGGTAGCACATCCCTTTCACTCAACACCCGGATCATATCGTCATTGGCATAGTATGGCAATAATAACCCGGCCATGCGCTCACAGGTTTTCGCGTAAAATCAGCGGTTTATTGAACTTTCCCGGTTTCTATCGCATGGATGTCAGCGGGTGAAGTTCCTGCGGAGGGTAGAACTGATAGATTGCCGCCCAGAATGCCGTTTCCAAGTATTTTTATTTGCCGAGGCATCCCGCCAAGCGGGGGCCGAGTCCTTCGCTGCAGCCGCCGTAGGCGGGACCTCCCATCGTCTGCTCTTAGGCCTCCATTCGTACCCGAATGGAGCGCTACCCTCCCATTTGCCCCCATCCCCGCCCAGCGGCTAAGATGCCCTTCCCAACGCCTCGGCAAGCGGCCGGGAGCGATGCAAGGGTTGGCTGTGAACCGGGTCAGGTCCGAAAGGAAGCAGCCCTAAGCGGAACCGATCTTGTGCCGTCGTCCCCCCGGCCGCTTTCCGCGGCGGAAGGCAGAGCCGCCGCGGGGGATTCTTTTGTTTCCGCCGCGTAATCCACGGGCGCGATGACTCCTCTTCTGGCCAGCTTTTCCGTCATGATCGTGTTTTGCATCAGCACGCTGGAGACCAGATAGGCCGCCGCGCATCCGGCCAATAGCGGCAGCAAGCCATAGGGTTGCAGCGTCGTCTCAAATGCAAAAACCACCGACGCCAAAAACGCCCGCGACGCGCCGGCGAACATCGCGGCCATGCCGACCAAGGCGGCCACGCCGGGATTGACGCCAAACGTCGGGAGCCAATGCGCGGCGGCCGCGCCCAAAAGCAATCCCAGTCCGCTGCCGATGGTGAAGAGCGGGGCCAAGGTTCCACCGGAGGTGCCGCTTCCCAGGGCAATGGCCCAGGAGATGAATTTGGTGAATGCGAGAATCGCGACCGCGCTCAGGACCATGCGCCCGCAGAGAAAATCGCTGATGTTCTCGTAACCCACGCCCAGCGTGCGCGGCTGGAAATAGCCGATCAGACCGACCGGCACCGCGCCGATAGCCGGCCACCACATCCAGTGGATCGGCAGGCGCTCGAATAAATCCTCGACGATATAAACCGCGCGGGTGACATAAACGGAAGCCACGCCCACGATGCCACCGATGGCGAGGTAACCGAGCAGCGCCGATGGCGTCGGCTCGGTAATCGCCCCGAGATCGAAAATGGGATAGCGCATGTGCAATGCAAATCTAAATCCCGCCGCGGTCGCTGCCGCCAGGGCAACCGGGATGAACGATCGCGGACTGAATTCAAACAGAAGCAATTCGATGGCCAGCAACACAGCCGAGACCGGCGAGCCGAAGGTTGCCGCCATTCCCGCTGCCGCGCCGGCGGCGAGGAGCGTTTTGCGTTCGGATGGCGTGGTGTGAAAAATCTGGCCCAGCATTGAGCCCAGCGCCCCGCCGGTGGCGATGATCGGGCCTTCCGCGCCGAACGGCCCGCCTGTCCCGATGGCAACGGCCGCGGACAGCGGCTTGAGGAATGTCAATCGCATGGGCACGCGGCTTTCATGCAGCAGCACGCGCTCCATCGCTTCGGGGATGCCGTGCCCGCGAATACCCGCCGATCCGTAGCGGGCCATCAAGCCGACGATGATGCCCCCTGCCGGTGGAATCAGAATCACCCATAAGCCCAGGTGATTATTTGCCGGTGACACGAGGCCATTGGAGATTTTGCCGTAAAAGGAGATGCCGGTCACCAGGCCGATCAAGTCCATGAGCCAATCGGCGATGAGCGCCGCGGCCGCCGCGAGGATCATGCAGGCCAAGCAAAGGCCGATGGCGCGGAAATCCAGCGCCGTTGCGCGCCGCGGCGCTTGCACGGCCTTGAGGCTCGGACCGAGGGATGGCGCAATGGGTAGTCCATTGGTGGTCGAGGCATGTTCGATTTCCTTATTGGGCTTTCTTTGTTCTTGCATGATGGTTTGATTCCTTATTTTGTTTCTTGACCTTCGCGGCTTCCTCGAAAAACAGGCGCGGCCGAGAGCGGCCAAGTCCGGCGGCGGCAACCAGATGTTCCAGCAGGGCGGCGAGTTTGTCGCGCTCGGCCGGCGGCAGACGATGCACGGCGGCGATGAGCCTTTCCTGCGCCGCCGCCGGCGCGCTGGCCAAGACGCGGCGGCCCGCCGTGGAAATCGCCAATTCCACGCGCCGGCCGTCGCCGTTGGACGGCGCACGCGCCGCCAAGCCCCGCTCGACGAGTTTGCGAGCCACCACCGAGACGGAGCTTTGATGAGTAAATGTCCGCGTGGCTAATTCGTTAATGCTGGCCGCCCCTCCCGCCGCCAGCCGGGATAACACAAAAAGCTGCGCCCCGCTTAACCCGGCGGCGCGTTCAGCCTCCCGGTCAAATACGCGCAGCCCGTGCACCAGACGGCGAAGCGAATCCATCACCGACCGCGCGGGAGGAGGGGAAGAGCGATTTATATGGGAGCCCATATAAATGGATCGTATAGGGGCAAAGCTTCGCAGGCAAATGTTGCCCGTCCCGGAACCGAGCGGAGGGAATTGAAGAAGAATGAACGCCGAGAACGCCAAGACGCCGAGGAAGAAAATGCCAAAGGCAATTCGGAGTTGAGCCTGGAATTCAATTCCTCTGTCTTCCTCGGCGTCTTGGCGTTCTCGGCGTTCATTCTGCTCCTTTGACGCGCCTTCGGCGCTTGTGACATAGCGCCGCCAGCCGTATTCTTCCCCGCTCGTGTCTCTGGGTTGGATCAAATTCCCGCTTCCGGGCGGTCAAGGCGGCTTTGTGCGGCTAGAATGTGGGCGAATGATGAGCCGAATTTTTGCGATTGCCGTATTTCTTCTCTCGGCAGCGCGCTTGATCGCCGCGCCGCAGACCGCCGAGCCTGATCGCCCCGCGACGCAGCCCGCCGATTTGTGGGATGATGCGCGATATATGCACGTCGCCGACGTGAAAGCGGGCATGGTGGGATACGGCCTGACCGTGTTCACGGGGGCGAAAATCGACAAGTTCGACGTGCAGGTCGTCGACGTGATGGAGAATCTGGTCAATCCCAAATGCTCGGTCGTCCTTATCACCTGCGGCGGCGACTATCTCCAACACGTAGGCTCCGTCGAAGGCATGAGCGGCTCGCCGATTTACCTCTATAACCTTGACGATACGCAGCATGCCCATCCCCGCCTCATCGGCGCGTTCGCATATGGGTGGGAATTCGCCAAAGACCCGCTCGCCGGCGTCGAGCCGATTGAATACATGCTGAAAATCAAGCAGACCCCCGGCGAGGGCGAAGGCAGCGACGCCCCGCCGCAGGCCACCGGCGCTAACGCGGGTTCGCAAATGGCCGGCGCCGCCTGGTCGCTGGCGGACGTTCCCGCGCTCCCGGGTTTCTCGCGCAACGCGGCCGGCTTCGCAGCCGCTCCGCTGTGCGACGAGAGCGCGCCGTCCGGTCCCGCCTACGGCGAGTTGCGCCCGCTGGCCACACCCCTGCTGTGCGGCGGGCTCTCCGCGGTGGCGGCTGAAAAAATCCGGCCCCTCTTCGCGGGAACAGGTTTGAACTTATTGCAGGCCGGCGGCTCAAGTTCCAGCAGCGGCATGAACATTCCGCAGGTGCACCTGGAGCCTGGATCATCGCTGGTCGCCCCGATCGTGATGGGCGATATGAACATGACCGCCATCGGCACGACGACCGAAGTCCGCGGCAATCGCATTTTCGGCTTTGGCCATGAGTTCAACAACGAAGGCCCGATCCGCCTGCCGATGGGAAGCGGAACTGTTTCCACGGTCGTGGCCGACGTACGAAGTAGCTTCAAACTCGGATCACTGGCGCAGGTGGTGGGAACATTGACTAACGATCAGACCGTCGGAATCGCCGGAAATGTGGGCGAAACCGCTCCGCTGATTCCCCTGACCGTTCGCATCCACTACGACGACGGTTCGCTCGATCAGACCTACCATTGCCAGACGGTCGTGCATCCCAAATTCACGCCATTAGCGGCGGCGGCGGTCGTGCAGGGAGCGCTCGAGGGCGTGAAGGCCCTGCCGCAATACCACACCGTGAATTACGATCTGAATCTCACCTTCGCCAATGGAAAGACGGTGCGTGTTGACAATATTGACGTCAACGACGACTCCTCCGATGTCGCTCAGCAGGTGGCGTTGCCGATCATGGCGGCGGCGGAGAATCCATTCGAGCATGTGGCCTTGACGGGCATCGACGGCACGGTTGATGTTTCTAATCACCCTCAACTGGCGGAAATCATTTCCATCATGCTTCCCAAGCTGAAATACGCCCCCGGCGAACAAGTAAAGGGATTCGCAACCTATCGCCCCTGGCACGATCGTGAGCGGACCATGCCGTTTGGATTTGAAGTCCCCAAGGATTTGCCCAACGGGCAATACCAATTGGTCGTCTCCGACTGGGATCGGTACTTCAGCGACCAGCGGCAGGCCGAGGCATTTGAATTCACCGCGGAGAACATCAACGAGGTTTTCAATGTCGTCAACGACTTTGAAGCCGTTCGGCATAACGCGCTTTACCTGCGCCTGGTGCGCCAGCCGGATGGCGTGGCCGTCGGGCGGCAGGCATTGGTGGGCCTGCCGGGCAACGTGCGCACGGCCCTCCTCGACGCAGGACGAAGTGATCTGACCGGGTTTGTCACATCAACCGTCCAGACGGTTCCCACGGACATGGTCATGAGCGGAGCGGCGGAGTTTACCGTCACCATTGACCGGCACGAACACGTTGAGTCGGCGAAACCGGCCAAACCGGCCACGCAGCCTTAGAATGAAGTGCCCCGAGGCGCCATCTTTAAGTTCAATGGACCCTTCTATTTTTTGCGAGCGAAGAATGAAATTCAGACAGCGGAACGTGGGTGAAACAGGTCATCGATCGAATTGGCGCTCGCCGGCGAAATGGGCCGCTGTCTGGCTGCTGATCGCCGCGCCGGCGCTGGCCGTGTCAACTTCGCATTGGACGCAAGACAGCCAGGACGATTTCAAAGCCGGCACGCTACATAACGTCGTGGCCACGAATCTCGGCGAGGTAAAGCTCTCTCGCGAAGTAAAGACACTCCTCGACGAAGACGCCCGCATCAGCATGGTCACGTCCCTCGCCCAGGGACAAGACGGCGTCATCTACGCGGGAACCGCCCCTCAGGGCATTTTGATGAAAGTGCAGGATGACAAGGTCAGCGTGCTGGCCACCATCGACGACGCCGTCACCATTTCCGCGCTTGTTGTCGAACCCAATGGCGGCCTCTTGATCGGCGCCAGCGGTTCCGCCGGCCGCGTGCTGCGGATCGACAAACCGGGCGACAAACCGCACGAAATCTTCAGCCACAAAGACGTGCAATACGTGTGGGGCCTGGTTGAACTTCCCGACGGCATGATTTACGCCGCCACGGGCCCTAACGGGCAACTCTTTGCGATCCATCCTGACGGCACCAGCGAAGAGATATACAAGAGCGATGAGAACAATCTCACCGCACTCACCACCGATGGAAAAGATTTGCTTTACCTGGGGACCGACCCCAATGGATTGGTCATTCGCGTCAATCGGCACAGCAAAGAATCGTTCGTCATGTACAATGCCGCCGAGGCAACGGTGACGGCCCTCGTGCTGGATGCGCAGGGAAATCTGTATGCCTCCACGGGTCAGATTCCGTCGGGTCCGCCGCAACCGCCGGGCGAAAACGCTCAAAAGGAGGACACCTCCGGCCGGCCGCAATCGCCCGCGGAAACGCCGCTGCCGTCGCAGCCGCCGACGCCGCCAAAAAAGCCGAGTCCGCCTGGTCCCAATCCCGGCGAACCCGCGCCGATTCCGCAAAAGCCCGCTTCCCCTCGCCCGGCTCCGGCGCAATCGAGACAGCCGTCGGTGATGGTCTTCCCATCGGCGGGGCCGATGCCCGGCGAACCGATGATGCTCGCCCTCAACATGCAGACTGCTCCGGAAGATGGTCCGGGCGATCAACCTGCGCCACCGGTTCCGGGCCTGCCCGACCAACCCGGCGATGGCACGCCCCCCGACCAGGGCGGCGCGGATAAAGGCGCCGCGGGCAAACCGGGCGCTGAAGGCGAGGCCGCCAAACCGCAGGGCAATGCGATTTACAAAATTGATAGAGACGGATTCGTCACGGAAATCTTCCGCGAGCAGGTGGTCATCTATTCGATGGTCCAAAGCGGCAGCGTGCTTCTGGCCGGCACCGGCGATGACGGCGAAATCTATCAGGTCGATCCCGACGCACAGGAGACCACCGTACTCGCCAAAACCGACGCGAAGCAGGTTACCAGCCTATTTGCCGCGGCCGACGGGCGGGTCATTCTGGGATTGTCCAACACCGGCTCGATCGCCGCGATGGGTAAGGGGTACGCCAAGACGGGAACTTACTCCAGCGCCGTGCTCGATGCCACGCAGGTCAGCCGGTTTGGCGTGATGCACCTGCACGGTTCTCTCCCCAAGGGAACCAGCATGACGATCGCCACCCGCGCGGGGAATGTGAAGGACGCCGACGCGCAAGGCTGGTCAAGCTGGTCGCCCGAGGCGGACGCGCAGGAGTATTTGCGCATCACCTCACAGTCGGCTCGATTCCTTCAGTACCGCATTACTTTCTCAACGCAGGCGCCGGAAACCACTCCGGTGATCCGTGATGTCGATGTGGCTTACCAAATGCCGCACATGGCGCCGGTGGTCAAATCGGTGAAACTGACCGACGCCCCCCCTGCCGGCGGTGCGCCTCCATCGCCCCCGCCCGGCGGAAAAGCCGAGGACGCGCCCAAGCCGCAGGGAACCGGCACGCAGGTCATAACCTGGGACGCCTCCAGCCCCGACGGCGACGCGCTGGTCTATTCCCTCTATTTCCGAACGGCTTCCGGGCCGTGGATATTGCTGAAAGACAATTTGAGCGACACGACCTATACGTGGGACACCCACGCCGTCGCCGACGGGCGCTACGAAATCAAGGTGAGCGCCTCCGACGCCCTGGCCAACCCCGTCGGCGACGGCAAAGTCACCAGCCGCGTCAGCGACCCCATCGTCGTCGATAATACGCCGCCCATTATTGGCGATTTGCAGACCAAAATCGCTGGAACGACCGTCAACATCAACCTGCGCGTGACCGACGAAACCAGCACCGTTGCGTCGATGGAATACAGCGTCGATTCCAGCGATGTCTGGCAGACTGTGCTTCCAGTCGATAAGATTTTCGACGAGCCGGATGAAACCGTCGCCATCAGCGTGGCTAATCTGGCGCCGGGCGCGCACCAGATCACCCTCCGGGCGACGGACGCGCACGGGAATATCGCGTTGCAGACCGTCAATGTGGCGGTCTCTGAAAAATAGATAAATTAGCGGAGCGGCAGGCGGCTATGCACTATCCACACAAGACCAGCAACATCAAGCGGGCCAGGAAAATCGGCTTTCTCGTCCGCATGCGAACCAAAAAGGGGCGACAGATGATCAGCCGCAAGCGGCGCGTGGGGCGAAAAGTGCAGGTGGTGTAAGGCCATGCGCACTTTTGAAAGCCTCAGCGAAAGCGAGCTGCTGGCGTTGGCAATCTGGCAGGAGGAAGAGGACAGCCGCATTTATGCTGAGTTTGCGGCGCACCTCGCGGGGACGTATCCGTCGTCGGCAGAAATCTTCCAGCGCATGAAAGCCGAGGAGCTGGGCCATCAGCAGCGCCTGACCCAGATGTACCACGAAAAATTCGGCCAGCATATCCCCCTGATCCGCCGTCAGGACGTGCGCGGCTTCGTGCGCCGCCGCCCCGTCTGGCTGGCCAAACAGATGGGACTGGACACCGTCCGCAAGCAGGCTGAGTCCATGGAGGCGGAAACCTATCGTTATTACATGCGCGCCGCGGACCGGTCGGCCGACCCGCGCGTGAAAGCTCTGTTGACGGACCTGGCCGCCGCGGAATCGGGCCACGAGCACCTCGCCGAGTCGATGTCGCGCGAGAAGCTGACTCCCGAAAAACGAAAAGAAGAAGACACCGCGCGAAAACGGCTCTTCGTCCTGCAAGTTGTCCAGCCGGGGCTGGCCGGCCTGATGGACGGCTCGGTCTCCACACTCGCCCCTCTTTTCGCGGCGGCCTTCGCCACACACTCCACCACGGAGACCTTCAAAGTCGGCCTCGCCGCCAGCGTCGGGGCCGGCATCAGCATGGGTTTCGCCGAAGCGCTCAGCGACGACGGCTCCCTCACCGGCCGCGGCCAACCCCTCGCGCGCGGCATCGTCTGCGGCCTCATGACCACCGCCGGCGGCATCGGGCATACTCTGCCGTATCTGATCCCCAATTTCAGGACTGCCACCACCGTAGCGGCGATTGTCGTTGTTATCGAATTGGCCGTCATCTCGTGGATTCGCAATCGGTATATGGACACGCCGCTGCTGTCGGCGGCGTTTCAGGTGATGGTGGGCGGGGCGCTGGTGTTTTTGGCGGGGATATTGATTGGGCAGGCGTGAAGCCGGCGCTGTCGCGATCTGCGGAAATTCACATTCCAATAAGTTTGAATATTTTAGTTCAAACGGCTTGCTCACGGCGGTAAAGTGGAACTGCATTGGTGGCTTGTCGTTTGTTAGGGAGCTTCGATGCGGGATGTCAAATCAAACCGTAAACAGCGCTGGCGGCTAGCCGCCTTCTGCGGATCGGCAATGCTCATGTGTGCCGTCGCGCCTTCCTTTGCCGCCGCCGCTTGCTCCCACCGGCACGAAATGATCGCCCCAGCCGTTCCCGACATGTTTAACCATTCAACAAATCTTTCCCCATTCCCGCCCCAAAAACCGCGTTCGACCCCAAATCGGCCCAACCAATTAAACCACGCACGCAGTTCAACAATGCGCACAATTCGCCATAACGCCCGCCCCAACCTATGGCTTTCGCAATCTTGTGTTTAATGGCAGGGCATATTCCTTGCCAGTAAATAGACGGGCAGTGTTTCTCGTTGCTGCCCGTTCTGCCGTTCCGACCAAGTCCGTGGACTTTCGCTATTGGATATCCAAGACGGTCTTATAGAGGAGGTGTGTTGCGCGTCACTCCACTTTCCGCCCCTCCCGGCAGTGGAATATTCCGGGCGGTCTTATGGAGGGGGATGGTTTCGCCACCATGCAACCGCCCAACGGACTATGCCGCGCCATGTTAGAGAGGAATCGCGCGTCGCCGCGACCTCGGCTTCAATTTGAAAGGAACCCCATGCCCCCCTGATCCGACGCAGAAATGATTCATCGCAGGGCGCGGCTTCAGCCCGCCTGCGCGCTCGTGTCGGGCTGAAGCCCGACCTACCACTACCACTTTTTTCCTTGCTGAGCGAATGCTCGCTGGCTTTGCCTTCCTCCGCATTTTCTTCCTCTGTGCCTCCGTGCCTCAGCGTTCATTCCTCTGCTCCGCGCCTCTAGCTGAAAGTCCCCAGCCTTCTCGCCGCGCACTAAGCGGCGACCAGAATCGGGCCGGCGCCCGCATGAGGTGCTCACCGCCATCCGAGCACCCCGCCTTCATCCCAAAATTGGCAATTCCACCCAGACCACTTTGAATTGCCGTGAAGGCGATATTTCCATTCTTACGCCAGGCTCTCATCCGCCGATCACGGTGAGAGATTCCTGTCCGTATTGCGCCGATTCTGTCTCGTTCCAACCCGACCTTGCCATTTGTGCCCGACGACCTGATCGCTTCGTCGCGCGGCAAGACAGGCCTGCCCTGAGCATGCCGAAGGGCCATCCGTGGGCGGATGGACTGGAACGCATATTGATGGAATGAGGACCTTCCGATTATGGCGTGCATCCGCCAGTTCCATCTGGCCCGATGCCTCCAAACGCCACGGCGTCTGCATTGCCGTCTTGCGCCGGTTCGAAGAGAAAAAAAGACGTCTTTCACCGCAAAGGCGCAAAGATCGCAAAGCAAATCAAAAGAATTAACTCTGAGTTATTGATTTGAATTCTTCGCGTTCTTCGCGTCTTCGCGGTAAAGATGCATTTGCCTTTCTCATCGGAAGAGCTCCCGACTACGGTCAGGGCTAATACCCCCAAGCTCACGTCAGCGGCTCGAACCTGCTGAGCGTGACTATGCCAGGATAGGACCGCTGCCGTTTCCTCGCCGTCTGCGGCAGCGCGTGAGTCCGGGCTGAGAGGTTCCAGAATCCCACTCGGCGACATTCCCCGGGGACCGTGCATTGGCATGGTCTACTGCTCCACCTTCCGCTGCCCGCCCTGAGCCGCGTCGAAGGGCTCTACTCTCTCGCGCCGGAGCCGCGTGGGAATGCACCTGCATGGCGGGCCACGCTGGGGGTTTGGCTCGCTGGGGGAGAAGTATTTCGACAAGCATGTGAAGAACTTGAGGGAAATGGTGGAAATTGGCCTAAAGTAAGGTTGATGTGACCACGAAGCAGACGGCGCGGCGATTATATGAACGCTCCAATCATCGGGAGCCGACTAGCCGCGTTGCAAACTTTGGATAAAATCGTGGCGGACGCTGCAGTTCGTTGCGTGAATCCATCGCAAATAGGACGCAAATGCTGGTCTGGCCAATCTACGCCCTTATGCTCGCAATTACTGCGAACATGGTGATTCGTGGCTTTCGCAAGGCCGCCGAACTCCGCTCCAGGCGACAGCCGCTCACCGTCACGGACAGTCAGCGCAAGCCATCAGATGAATTTCATGATGAAAAATGGCTGCCGCTATGCCAGAGCGTTGCTGAGGCCGCTTGCCAGCACTTGAACCGGCCATTAACGGCGCAGGAGCGGCGAGCGATTTGGTGCTCCCGCGCGCCACTGATCCTGGAGGTCTCGCTAAAAGAAATCCGATTGGCGTCGAGCGCTGGCGAAGTCGCCGCATTGCTTGCGAGCCTGCCACCGGGAATGGATCGCCCTGACCCGACGGGCTGGAACGACATCACGAACACGGGCTAAACAATAAACAAACTGATGCCTCCGCCGCCGCCATACGAGAAGAACCCATGGCCGCCGCCGAATCCGTCGCCTTCGCCGCCGCCGTAGCTGATGCCGCCACCGCCGCCACCCCAGCCGTTGCCGTTGCCGCCGTGGCCTTCACCACCGCCGCCATTCCCGTAACCGCTGCCGCCGGAGCCACCGGTCCCGCCGGTCGATGTCGGCGGCGTGACAGCCGTGCCACTAGCGCTGACGGCAATCTCAGTTACCGTCCCGTTGCTGTTGGCCAGATCAACCGAGTAGGTGGTTGTATCGTCAACGGTTGTCACATAAACCGTCTGCGTGCCGGCAATCGTCACGCCCGTCGGGGCAAGCGATTGCAGCGCCGTGGCAATCGTTTGATCCGCTGTCGGGCCGCCTGACAATTGGCTGTATAGGACCATTGTGTTGCCGGTGGGCAGGCCGTTTTCATCGACGGTCAGCGTCGTGTGGCCGTGGCCCGATGAATTGGCGACCTTCACCGAATAATACGTGGTCGTCGCACTGATCGTTTCCGTCGTCACGCTCTGCGAGGCGCTGAGGGTCACGCCGCTGGGCGCGATGGCCTGCAACCCCGCCGCGGCGGCCGCGTCAACCGATTGGAGTTGGGCGAACGTCGCTCCCGGCCCCAGTACAACCGTACCGGCCGAATTGACGATGATCTGCGTCACCGTTCCGTTGCTGGCCGTCAGATCAACCTTGTAAGTGGAAACGCCATTGGTCGTGGTGACGATCACGCTCTGCGTCGCGGCAATGGTCACGCCCGTCGGGGCAAGGGCCTGCAGCCCCGTGGCAATCGCCTGATCGTTGGCCGGCCCGGCCTGAAGATCGCCGAACGTGACGGTTTCATTTCCCGTAGGCAGGCCGTTTTCGTCAACGGTGATTTTCACCTTGTCGCCGCTGGAGTCGGTGAGTTTTGCCGTGTAATCCGTGGTCGTGGAATTGACGATCGTGACGCAGACTTTCTGCGTCGAGGCGATGGTCACGCCGGTCGGGGCGATCGCCTGTAATCCCGTCGCGGCGGCCGCATCGACCGATTGGAGTGTTGCAAATGTGGTGCTCGGTCCAAGCACTACGTCGCCGGCGGAATTGACGGAAATCTTGGTGACGGTGCCGTTGCTGTTGGCGAGGTTGACAGTGTACGTGGTGACGCCATTGGTCGAGGAGACGATCACGTCCTGAGTCCCGGCGATGGTCACGCCCGTCGGGGCTAGCGTCTGCAAACCCGTCGAAATAGCCTGGTCGCCGGCGGGTCCGCCGGAAAGCTGGCTGAACAGCACGGTTTCGTTGCCGGCAGGCAAGCCGTTCTCATCGACGGTGATCGTGGTGCGATTGCCGCTGGAATCGGTGATCCTGGCGGAATAATAAGTGGTCGTGGAGTTAACCGTTTCGACGTTGACCTTCTGCGTGGCGCTGATGGTTACGCCGGTGGGAGCGATAGCGGCAATACCCGTGGCCGCCGCCGCGTCGGAGGTTTGCAGGGCGCTGTAGGTTGTCGAGGAGGCTGAGCTGCCCTGGCCCGAATGAGCGCCGGGTCCCGTGCAACTGGCGGCAATCTGGAATGTCTCGGCAAGCGAACCGATGCCCGAACTGCCCAGATGCACGCCGGACAACAGACGCCGGTCTTCCAATGCCTCTAAGGAAAATGATGCTGCCGATGCGGCGGATGTCAGTTTGCCCGATGCGCCGCTGGAACGATTCTTTCCTCGCATAACCAACCTCCGGAAACAACAAAATACGATTCAGCGCCTTAACCGTCCAACACGTCGCCGCGGAAGGCGTCACTGGTGATTAGTAGGCTGGGCCAACCGAATTCTTCCGCAATCATCTTTTTAAATTTTGCCGCGAGTGGGCTGATATGCGCTAAATAACCGTTAGCTCCGGTCCCGACGACTGCAAATTCTTGATGCTCACCTGCCCGGCCAGATTGCGCACGATGGCCATCAGGCACTCCGCGAGTTGCGCGTTCCCTTCAAAATTCTTCTGCGGCTGCCCGGAATCGCTGTTAACGCGCAATTCCGGGAAAAGCGGCAGCGCCCCCAGGAACGGCAGGCCCCAGTTTTGCGCCGCCTTTTCGGCTCCACCACGTCCGAAAATATCGACGGTCATGCCGCCCTCGCCGACCAAAAAGCTCATATTTTCCACCACGCCCAGGATCGGCGTCTGCAATTGCTCGAACATGCGGATCGCGCGCACCGCGTCGTCGAGGGCCACCTGCTGCGGCGTGGCCACGATCACCGCCCCGGTCAGCGGCAAAAGCTGGCAGAGCGTGAGCGGCACATCGCCCGTGCCGGGAGGGAGATCGACGATCAGGTAATCCAAGTCGGGCCAGACCGTGTTATCGAGGAGCAGTTGCTTGAACGCGCCGTGCGCCATTGGCCCGCGCCAGATGAGCGGCTTTTCCTCCGGCACCAGCGCGCCGATGGTGACCGCATGAATTCCGTGCACAAAGAAAGGGACAATCTTGGCGTCCTCGATGCGCGGCTTAATGCCCTTGATCCCCAGCAGCGTCGGCGCGGACGGGCCGTAAATATCGCCGTCCATCAAGCCGACCTGCGCGCCGCTGCGCTGCAACCCAACCGCCAGATTGACCGCCAGCGTGCTCTTCCCCACGCCTCCCTTTCCTGCCCCCACCGCAACGACGTTCTTTACCTGCGGCAGCACGTCGCGTTTCTTTTCCGAATCGGCCGACCCGCGCGTCTGCGCCGAAAATTCGACTTTCACCGACAGCGCGCCGGATTCGTGCAGCGCTCGCTCCACGTCGCGCTTGATGACATCCTTCAGCGGGCAGGCCGGCGTGGTCAGCTCGATGTGAACCTGAACATTGTCGCCGTCGAGGCTGATGTCCTTCACCATGTTAAGCGTGACAATGTCCTTGAAAATCTCGGGATCCTGCACCTTGCGGAGGGCGGCCATCACTCGTTCGCGCGTCAGCGGCATATCGGGCATCCTTGGTAAAGAGAGCCGCATTATAGCAGGGCGCGTGATTGGAGTGCCAAACTGAAGGGATCAATGCAGGAAGAATGAGGAAGAATGATGAAGAAACGCCGAATTGTCCTCAATCATGCGGCGCATCGTCGTCCACCGGCTCACACTGAATGCCGACCTCAAACCACCCGTCGGCCGTCTCGCGGCAGCGGACCGCGATGCAGTTGAAGGATCGCTTGAGGGAGGAGTCGCCCAGGAGATGCACCCGCGCGCGCTGCGCCGGGGCGATGGGCTTGGGGCTGAGGATGCCCAGGCCCCCCTGGGAAATGTTGAATGCGGTGATCTGCAGCGCCGGCCGCTGGCGCCAGGTTTCGCCGTCTTTTTCCAGCACATGCAATCGAGCCGGGCAATCGATGCGGAATCGCTCGGATTCCCGCCGCGGATGGTCCGACAAATCGCCACCCTGCGGCTGCGTCGAGTGAACCAGACCAAGCCAGGCTCGCACGACCGCGCCGTCGTAGTGGGCCGGCGTCTCATTCAAAATCAGGGCGGTGGCCTCGACGATCGACATGGCCCCGGTCTTGAAAGGCCGCCTTGAGGTCATCGCGTCAAACGAATCGACCACCGCGCAAATGCGACTCACCGGGTGAATCTCGTCGCCGGAAAGACCGTGCGGATAGCCGCTGCCGTCCATGCGCTCGTGATGCTCCAGCGCGACCGTCGGACAGAGCGGGTGAATCCCCTCGGATTCTGAAAGGTATTGCGCGCCAAGTTCGGCGTGGCGTTTGATCTGTTCCCAATCGCTCCGCGTCAGCGGGCGGCTCTGGTTCAGCAGTTCGCTGGGGAGATACGTCTTGCCGATGTCGTGCAGCAGCCCCGCCTGGCAGATGTCGCTGAGCACGTCGGGATCATGATGGCCCAGGGCGTAAGCCAGCGGCACCATTCCCGTGGCGACGTTGACCATGTGTGCGGCGGTGTAAAAGTCGTGATGAGCGGCGGCGAAGAGATGCGAAAAGGCGGTCGGATCATTCAACACCAGCGTGGCGACCGCGCGCGAGACATTCTCCAGCCTCGGCGACATGGCCGACAAATCCGGATCGGTCAGTACCTCGTCGACCAGCGCGACGCTGGTCTGATAGACAATCCTCGCCTTGATCGACGCAGCCAGCCCGGCTTGCCCGATCAGTTCGAGCAGTCCCGCCTCGGTCTGGCGGCGGAACTGGTCCTGCTGGGCGATGGGAATGTAGACAAACTTTACGCCCGACTCGGCCAGATGATCGCGGGCATGCTGGCTGAAGCGCGTCTGCTGGCCGCAGAAGTGCGTGAAAATCTCCTCGGTGCCATGTGGATTATGCGTTTTTGTGTAGATGTCCAGGCCGTGCCATGCCGAGGCGGGAACATGTTCCATGCAGACCGGCAAAAATCCGGCGCGCGTTGGATTGGAGGTATTGGCGGGCGATGCGGCCGGCACATCGGACGAGTCGGCTTGGCGCTGCGATTGATCGTTCTGGCGGATGGCGGCGGCAGGTCCCATAATCGCACGGCTCAAAATCCGCCGCTACCTACTTTGCGCGGTATGTAGTATCTAGATAAAGCTCGCGAACCGAAGGGCGACGCAGCACGACGAAAGTCGCGATGCCCAGCATTGTGCCCAGTGGTATCGCGAGCATCGTCACGCACGATGTGCAAAGCGACACAAGGCGGAACCGCCGCTGACGGATGCCAATGGCTGTGACCAGCGCCGCGACGGAATAGGCTGTTATCACTCCATCTGCCGCAGCTGAATCGTGTCAATCACCCGCTCCCCCGCCAGTACGTTGGTAATCACCACCAGCCACGACCCCTGGCCGCACCATTGGCGGCGTTTGAGGTAGGCCATCGCGTTGCGGATGGTCTCTTCCGGGTCGGTGCTGAAATCCATCAGGAACGGCTCCACGCCCCAGGGGAGCAGCATCTGGCGGAACAGCGCTGGATCGTCCGTGAACGCATAGATCGGCACACCCCCGGCGCGGAGAGCGGCCAGCGTGTAGGCGAGCATGCCGCTGCGCGTGAAAACGATGATGCCGGAATTCTCCAACTGCTGCGCCAGCACTGCCGCCGAGCGCAGCATCTTGGCCTTTGGCTCTTTCAGCTTGATCGTCTCATTCAGCGGCCGCCGCTCCGATGGCTCGATGCTCTTGAGAATATTTTTGAGCACATCGACGCATTCCAGCGGATATTGGCCAGTGGTCGTTTCGCCGGACAGCATGACGGCATCAGCGCGCTCGCGCGCGGCCGTGGAAACGTCGGAGATTTCCGCCCGCGTCGGCATCGGCGAGGAGATCATCGACTCCAGCAGTTGCGTGGCGATGATCACCGGTTTTCCCTCGGCCAGGCAGACCTCCACGATCCGCGACTGCACCAGCGGCAGGATGTGATAGTCGATCTCAATCCCCAGGTCGCCGCGGGCCACCATGACGGCATCCGCCTCCTTGGCGATGGCCTCGAGATTTCGCAGGCCGCTTTGATCCTCTATCTTGGCGATAATCCGCGCCTTGGAGCCGAGGCTATCCAGCAGGGCGCGCAGGGCGATGATGTCGTCACTGCGGCGGACAAACGACAGGGCGACAAAATCAATTCCGACGGCCACCCCCGCGCGAATGTCGCGCACGTCCTTTTCCGTAAGCGACGGCAGATTCACATCCACTCCAGGGAGGTTGATGTGCCGCCGCGAGCCGAGTTTTCCCGGCGTCAAGACGCGGCAGCGAACGTGGCAGTCGTCTTTATCCAGAACCTCCATGCGGATCATGCCACTGTCTACCAGAACGGTGGCCCCGACCTTCACATCCGCGGGAAAGCCGGCGTAATTGACGGAGACGCCGCGAATGCCTTCAGTGCCGGTGGAGGTGAAAAACTCAAACGTATCGCCGATTTGCAGATCATACGGCTCGCCGACCGGCGCCGTGCGAATCTCCGGGCCTTTCACGTCCATCATCACCGCCACGTGCCGCTGAATTTCCTGTGAGACCTCGCGGATGCGCTGGACGAGGGCCGTCGTCCAGGCGGGGTCGCCGTGGGCCATGTTGAGGCGCATGACATCCACGCCGCTCTGGATCAGCTTGGCCAGCTTTTCGCGGGTTTCCGTGGCGGGACCGATCGTGACGACAATTTTTGTATGTCTGTAGTAACCGCGCATGGTTTGAACTCACCTGTGCAAGTACGGCCGCGCGGTCATTCCCATGAATCAATCAGCAAGGCGTCGATGGAGCAACGGCAGTTTAGCAGGATGGGGGCGGTTGGCAAATCCGCGCCGCGGACGCTTGGATTTCGGCGAAATGCCCTTTCTGGTCCGGAAACGCAAAATGAACGCTGAGGCGCCGAGAAACTATGAAGCCGAGCTCCGGCGGGTGTGAGTTTCCGGGAATAGAATCCCCGGTGCTGTAAACGGGCTGGCCGCGTGGCCGCCCACAAACCCTTTTGCCAGGAGCTCGGCTATGAAGA